>CAJUIJ010000132.1:6077-6979 GCA_910586175.1 uncultured Muribaculaceae bacterium
GAAGTACCGTTTGTGGTGCCTTTCTCCATAATGGTGGCGCCAATCAGATCTTCTCCGAGCTCATCGGCCACGTGTCCGGTGACAGTGATCTTCTGAGCCAGAGAGGGGAAAGCAAGCGTGAGCAGCATGAGGGCTGTCACCCATAATTTCCCGTTCAGATGAAAACAAAAGTTCTTCATGCAAGAATGTGATTAAGTTTTACATTGGGTTTATTTAATTTTTATTTTTGCGGCTTGTGGTGCATGTGTGCCTTGTGGTGCATATATGTGCATATGTGCCGAAGGGCGGCAGACAAGAGGTCGGTCGCCTTGTATCCGGTCGTGAGCATGGCTTGTGGCCGGAAAATCATGTAAGGTAATAAACATGCAATCTTAGCTTTTAAGGTATTGTAAAACAGGTATCGGCGTCTGAGACAAGACTGCCGGGGGCAAAGGCCGGGGTGGCCTTGAGAAGAGAGTTTCATTGGCTTTGCGGCAGTCAGCGGGGGCCGACTCCGAGGGGCCGGCATGAGCTTTCATGGCTAATAACCGATACATATTTTGCAAATCAGTTACAAAAGTAGGCAATTTGGCTGAAATTAAGGGTAAGTAGCACTTCTTTAACTTTGTTAATTAACAATTTTAACAAGTGTTAATTAGCAAAGTTTTAGCTTTTGCTTGGCTTGCTTGGTCAGACTGGCTGACAAGTCTGACGTGTCTGACGTGTCTGACCTGTCCGACTTGTCTGACTTGTCTGATTGGTCTGACCTGTCCGACTTGTCTGACTTGTCTGATTGGTCTGACTTGTCCGATTGGTCTGATTGGTCTGACTGGTTGGACTTGCTTTGCTTCTTGCTTTGCTATTGGCGGAAGGATTTTTTTACTCTCCTTTTTATTATGGTCAGGTTGGTGACTATTATTGCC
>CAJUIJ010000133.1:0-1344 GCA_910586175.1 uncultured Muribaculaceae bacterium
TTCTTATGATTATTCTTTAGAGGTTATCTCTTGGATCCTTCGGTTTTATCAGAGGATTACTTTTACGCCGTTGCAGATGTAGAAGCCTTTGGGGAGGTCGAAGGTGTTGGTGCCTTCTGTCACGTTGAGGGTTCTTACCTTGCCGTCGATGCTTGCCACTGTCACGAAGGTCTCAGTGTTGCTCACCACTACGAGCTGGCCGTTGTAGCCGTACACGTTGAGCTGCGAGGGGATCGACACAGAATTGATTATCGATGAGAATGCTCCTATCTTACCGTTCGGACCATAGATGGCATTGTTCTCCCAGGGAGTGTCGTTCATCTGCTGACCAGCGTTGTTGTTGAAGATAATCATCGGGTTCGACATCTCTGCTTCAGGAGTGTACACATAGTGATGGAGAGTCTTGCCTTGATACTGCACTGTCTCGCTAATCTGCGTGCCGGGCCATTTGCCTGTGAACGCGTTATCTCCTTGGCGGTTGTCATCCCATGCGTAAGCATACACTGGAGACCAGTTGCCATCGTTTTGGAAGTAAGCGTGCCATTTCTCCACTATCGGGCCATCCACGTATGTATAGGTGAATGATTTACGGGTCTCACCCACTTCGTTGCGTGCGAAAGCATTGATTGTAGTGGTGGTGGAGATAGTGATGGGGCCTGTATACTTGGTGCTTGAAGTGCTTGCAGCCGAGCCGTCGAGAGTGTAGTAGATGTCGGTGGCGGGAGAAGCGTTAAGAGTCACCTGAATCGGAGTGTTGAACTGAGTGCCGCTACCGGGAGTTGCAGTGATGGTCGGAGCTTTGGGGCCACGGTTAACCTCAATCTTCTTGGCAGTGTTGCCACCATCATATTCGAAATATGTATCTTCGGTGATACCGGTTATGTCGCCGGTCTGCGTGCCACTGCCATTATTGAAGATGATGTTGAGACTTTGGTTCACATCAGTGAACTGCATGTAGTAGAAAGTCTTGCCGTCTATTACCTCAGTGTTGGAGAGCTTGCTGCCGGGCCAAGAGCCGGTGAAGATGGTCGAACCTTCCCAAGCATGGAGGTAAGGTGCAGAGGGAGCGGTGACATAGATAGTAATGCCCGCGCTGGGGTCAACTTTCTTGTAAGTCACGCTGCCGTTAGCGTTACCCTCCTTGCCTGTTGCAGTCCAGGTAACGGTCACTGATTCGCCATAGCTCATGCCCTCGCCCACAGTGAATGTCTTTGTCTCGCCTGACTTGATGGTCTGCTGAGCCTGATTACCCACCTTGATGGTACCGGAAGTTGCACCGGCTGTGAGGTTGGCTGTCACAGTGAGAGTCTCGGTCTTGAAGCTACCGCCGTTGGGGCTGAAAGT
>CAJUIJ010000133.1:1354-3671 GCA_910586175.1 uncultured Muribaculaceae bacterium
CTCGTCGACAGCGTCATCCTTGGTGTAGAAAGTATCCGTACCGGGGTCGGTGCAAGTCACATCGCCACCCTTTGCCACCGGGCTTGAAGCGTAGATGAACTTGCCATCATCAACCACCTTGCCACCCTTCCAGTCCTTAACAAGGACACGGAGCTGACCCTGAGTATTGGGAGCGTCAACGGTTATTGTGCCGCCACCGTTGTAAGTCTTACCTGTAACGATATCGGTGTAAGTGCCTGCGGGAACATTGCTGAAAGTAGCGCCACCGTTCACAGCCACGAGCACATAAGATTCATTCTTATAAGCGCGTTTGAACGCCCAACCACCATTGGCCTTACAGTCGTCGAAAGTATACTGGCCCTTGCGGAGAGCGGGCACTGCAGCACGGATTTTGTTGAGCTGCTGGATGTGGTGCGCGAGGTCACCGTTGAGAGTCTTGGCCACCTGTCCTGTAGCGGTATAATCAGCGAAGTCAGTGGCATCGACGCTACCCTCGAGATAATGACCGAAATATGCACGGCCAGTCTCGCTGAGCTTGGTATTCATACCATCGTCAATTATCTTGCCTTTTTGGAACTCTACCTCCGAACCATAGTAGATACAGGGAATGCCACGGAAGGTGAACATCAACGCGAGGTTTTCAGCCCACTGCGAAGTGCCACCGCTGAAGCGCACACCGTCGTTAGGTCCGGGACAGTAGTCATGCGAGTCCACATATACCACATTCCAAGAAGCGTCGTTATAAAAATGGTCGCCTTCGTTTGCAATTCTGACTGCGCTTCCAGCATCGTTGAAATTATAGTGCATCGGGAAGTCAATGACATTGAAGCCGGAAGCCTGGGAATAGTCAGGCTCATGCCATGCACCATTCTTAAGGAACACATTGTCGGAATTATGCACAGTGCCGGGGTCACTCTCACAAGTGGTCATATTGCCCAATATAGGAGCACCTTCGGGCACATTTTGTTTAGCCCACCATTCAGCGTCATACTGCTTCCACTCAGTAACGAGAGCCGGGTCAGACTTCCAAGTGTAATAGTGGCTTGAAAGCACATGCTGGCCACGATAAATCACGCCTCCGAATCGAGCGCAGCACTCACCGAACATGTAGAAAGGAGCCTCATTAAGACGTTTGCTCTTGTATTTCTCACCAAGTTCAACAAACTTAGGAATAAAGGCAGCATTGAAGGTAAGCGGTGCTATGTGACCTGTAGTGTCGATACGGAAACCGTCAACACCCATCTCGATGAATTTACCGTAGCACTCCACGAGATAGTCAACCACTGCCGGATTTTCGGTGTTCAAATCAACGCAGTCTCCTGCAATCTGACCCCACCAACGGTTTGGTAAGTCCCAATTCCATGAAGTTGAGACATGGTGAAAATAGTTTTTATTATCATGGTTCTGACCGTCAGTATTTTTCATATATTTAAAACGCTCACCATACTGAGTTCCGGAACCACTGCCATCAGGTTTAAAATTCCAGTAAGCGGCACCACCAAGTTTCTCATTATCAGGAAGCATACAAGCCTCGATATTCGCCTGATTGCGTATATTCTGATTACGGTCGAAGAGATGCACCAATTTGTTCTCGCCGAAGTTACCGGTGTGCTGGAGTACGATATCGAGGATAATCTTCATACCCTTGGCGTGAGCTGCATCAATGAGATCCTGAAAGTCGACATCTTCTGAGCAGCCCCATTCCTTACGGCTCTCGTAGCGGAGGTCAACCTTCGAGAAGTCCATGGCATGATATCCATGATAATCAATACCTGATGCGTTCTGCACCACAGGGGTAATCCAGATAGCTGTGAAACCAAGGGCCTTGATATAGTCGAGCTTGTCGATAAGACCTTTGAAGTCACCGCGCCATGCTGGGTCCTTAGAGGCAATCTGCTGTGCCTGCTTATCCCAGGAGCAGACATTGTTCATGGGGTCACCGTCGTAGAAACGGGTTGTCATCGCGAAGTAGATTGTCTCATCGCGAAAGTCGGTGCGGTCGCCCACGAAAGTGGCGGCTTGCGCCGAGAATGCCGCTGCCGCGAGTCCGCAGGCAGCTGCAAATCTGGTAAAATTTTTCATGAATTGAATATAATGTTGGTATTTAGTTAACTGAAGAGTCGGTTTGAAAAACGTTCCGCTGCTCGAGCGGAATCTTGACAAAAACCATAGGCAAGCAGCTGCCTACAGCATGTAATCCATGGGTTAGGTCTTAAAGCCGGCGCAAAGTTCGGTAAATAATATCAATATGCCAAGAAAACATGTTTTAAAACATGTGAAAAATTGTTTTTAGTTGGTTAAACAAATGAAACGGCGG
>CAJUIJ010000133.1:3681-6757 GCA_910586175.1 uncultured Muribaculaceae bacterium
TTGAAAACCGCCGTATTATTTTTTTGGGTGGCGATTTGGAAATCACCGTTCCATTTTTAGCGATTGGGAAACGGTCGTTCCATTTAGTTGCCTACTTTGAATTTCAGGGTGCGGGTGGCTGCTGTTGAGTTGGCTTTCAGCACGTAAACTCCCGGCTGGAGAGTTGAGGCATCTATTGTCAGTGTGCCGTTGTCAGCTCTGCTTTGCATTATCTTCACTCCCTGCAAGGAGTAGATTGCTGCTGAGAGTCGGTCCTGCGCCGGTGAGAAAATATCGAAAGTAGCCCCGCCATTATTCATTATCATCAAGGCTTCGGGGGAGTCTGCCGGGAGCGTGGCGATATCTGAGGTCATAAGGCTCTTCTTTACGCCGGCAAGAGCGTCCACCTTGCCGTGTCCCCAGCCTACAGAACTGAATTCCGGTTCGGTGGCGGTCTGGCGCGCTATATCGATAATCTGCGAATAGCTGAGGTTAGGATTCGCCTGACGCCAGAGCGCAGCTATGCCGGCCATATGAGGAGATGCCTGCGATGTGCCGGCACACGGTGTCCAATAATAAGACTTTAACTTACCTTTGTCGGTATATGTATACTCGATAGGCCAGTAATAAAGAGCTTCCCCATAACGAGACATGTGGGTATTGCGCGAACTGATGATAACCTGACCCGGTGTGCAGATGTCGGGCATGGTTCTGCCGTCGGGTGTTTCACCGTAAGAAGAGAAATAGCTCACGTCGCCGATAGTGCCGTCAGGATAGCCCGAACCGTCCACATTGGCTGTCACATAACTTCCTACGCAAAGCGTATTGGGCCCTGAGGCCATGTTGCTGTTGGTGCCGGCACCGTCAGGCACATCAAGACCTTGGATGCCGTTGTTTCCGAGATTCATGTACGTTCCGTCGCAATACATGAAAATCTTCTTCCCCGGAACACCTTTGACAGTGATACGCACAAAATTCTTTCTGGCATAGGTGTATGATTTGGCGTTGAGAAACATAGCGAGCTGCGCAGTGTAGCGGTTGTTATATCCATTTACGCCGCATATTCCTCCCATGAAACTGTTGGAATAAATATTCTGGAAATCCGTGCCGGACCTTATAATTTCGGCATTGGATGTATCTACATAATTACTTATATTTGAGCCTTGGGCCACATATGCAGCCTTTTCGGTGGGTACACCAAATGAATACACCACTTCGCCATCGTTGGTGATGTCAACAATATCAAGTGACACCTCAAACGGAGTATCATCCTCACCCCAAATCTCCACCGGGCTGTAACACTGGAAATAGCTGCCTACGTAGCTGGATTCCGGTCCCTTAAGTGCAAGAGTCTTGACATATGGGTCTTGGTCGGTAAGCTCCTTTATTATGGATATAGGGGTATCGCGTTCGTTGCCGGCAGAGAGGCACACCACCAAGTCATATTTCTCGGCGATGTCATTGAGAGCCTCAGTAAATTCGTCGGAGCCGTCGTGAGGGCCGACATTGTCGCCAAACGAGAGGTTGAATACACCAGGCTTGCCCTGTTCCCTCACATACTGACCGAAACGTTCGGCAGCATCAAGTATCTGCACCTCATATCCGGGGCCACCTGCTGCGAAAATCTCAGCACCGGGTGCCACACCACGGTAATCAGGGGCATCAGGGTCAGAGCTGTCATTGAAACTGCCACTTATAATGCCAAGCACGTGAGTGCCATGCGATTCTTCTTTGTCATCACTTGTGAAATCCCTTATCTTTTGGGGCGTATCGCAAATTTCGGGCACCGCGCTGGCACGCTGAGGATAACCGAGGAATAGCTTGATGCGCGGGTCTCCATTCTCATCGCAAAAATTGATATGGTTAGGATCAATACCTGAGTCATAAAGACCGACTATCACCCCGGTGCCGTCGTAAGGCATGTCGAGACCGTTGCCTTGATGCACATCGTTGACATGCGAAAACGGAAGAGCTTTCATATTGGTGTGCTTCAATTTCACCGAGAGCTTCGCACCCCTCACACCCTCGGCAGCTGCCACATCAGCAGCCTTATCTACCGGCACACTCACTATGGCAGTGCGCGTGCCCACGAGACTCACAATCTCTCCGCCACGGTTGCGGATTGCATCGAGGGCAGACTCAGAATCATAACGAATTATAACCTGCACATTCTCAGACGCCTCATCAAGGTCAGCCAGGAGAGGCGAAACGGCAGAACCGGGCAATAACCGGCGATTGTTATCAGATAGGGCAGACCTCAACTCGCCGAGACGAATCTGGTCGGCAACACGAAACTCCACCTGAGCCGAGCCTGCCAAGGCAGTCAGCAATATGGGAGCGGCAAATAGTAATTTTCTAATCATTGCTTGTAACTTTTTAATCCGCAAAATAAAAGATTCTGTCTATGCAGATACGGACCCCACAAAGTTACAAAAAAGAATGAAAATTCAAAAAAAATTACAGTCCCCTTTCTAAAAAAATGGTCTATGGCAGGGATTGGCCGGCGTACACGTTCAGGTCTACATCGCCTCTTATGCCGGGCACCTTGCCGTGGTGGTCATATTGCCAGAAAGTCCAGTCAGTGTTCATCGAATTGTCGGTAAATTGGCATATCCAGAGCGGCATTCCCTCAAAATCCTGAAGAAGATATTTCTCATATCCCTGACGGTTGGAATAGAGCATGACCCGATGTCCGCGCATGTTGAGATACTCCACCATGAGCTGCAAGCGGGCACGTATCGAATCGAGCGGCACCCCCTTGGCATTGCCCGAATCCTCCACATCAATCACCAGTCCGAGGTCGAGCGGACGAGGACCTACCACGCGCAGCAGATTGTTGGCCTGCTCCACGCCATCCTTGTCGAAGCGAAAGAAATGATACGCCCCCGTCTTCAGGCCGGCATGACGCGCCTTATTATAATTGAGCACAAAATTCTCATCGCGAAAATCAGTACCCTCCGAAGCCTTCAGGAAGACAAACTGATAGCCGGCATCGGCCGCTGCCTTGAAATTCGCATAGCCATTGTGGGCGGAGATATCGAAGCCACGCACCGGAAACCGCTCATGGTCAACATAAGGGGGCGTGGAGACATAATAA
>CAJUIJ010000134.1 GCA_910586175.1 uncultured Muribaculaceae bacterium
AAATATAACAAAAATTAATATATTGTCAAATTTTTTTAACAAAAAATCATTTGGTTTTTCGTAAAACCTATGTTTTTTATAGTAGACTGCTATAGATTTCTGCTGCTGACTGCGCTCTTTTCTTTTGATGTATTCTTTGTATCGTTGCTTCGTTGTCGTCGACGGAGTCTCCTCCCTCCCAGTTCGCTATGCAACTTGGCTTGAGGTCGCGTAGCGAATTTCGGGTCAATGTAAAAACCAGGTTGAATTGTTAAAAAGGGATTCAATGGAATTACGGTTGGTGAAATGGAACGGCGATTTCCAATCGCCACTAATGTCAAGACTTGTATGGAGTTATGGGCGATTGGAAATCGCCATTCCATTTCAGCTCCTGTATAGAGACCACCTTTAACAACTGCATTTTTACATTGATCCCTAATTTCCTTTAATTCCTTGTGTGATACTTGCGGTGGAGGCAAAGTTTGGGGCAAGGTGTTCTCACGAGGAATTAAAGGAATTCAAGGAAATATGTCCCGGCGAAGCCGGATATGTGTCGCGAAGCGACCCTGTCTTATAACCTCGAAAGATAGTTAGTCTCTAATCCTGAGGCGCTGCGACGTATTGGTAGGCACCGAGCGAGGGTCCCTCGCCACTGAGGCGGTCCGTGCCGTCCATGTCATATTGCACCGCCGGTGTCACCAAGGCGCGGTCGGCGGCAGCCTTGCAGGGGGAGTCTTGCTGCAAGCGGTAGTTGAAATAATAGTCGGAGCGCACCGTGTAGAACATAGGGTCAGTTTCCCACAGGCAATTCAAAAAATGCTCGTCATCCTTGCCTCCGGATTTCAACGATACATAGCGGAAGTAGACATCGGAGTCGGCGAAATCGCCGATGTTAAGGTCATCGGTCAATCCATATATTATCGAGTTGGCAAACGATGCCTTCATCAGCGGCTGCGCGTTGCCGGGCTGGCGGTCTTTCTCAAGCACATGATAGAGCGACACCAACGGGTTGCGTATGGCGGAGAAGAGGTAATTGTTGGCGATGGTGCATTGCAGGAACTCATGAGAGCCTCCGGTGAGGCTCACCACTGCGTCGGCAGCTTCGGAGAAGCATACGCCATATGCGTCTACCTTGGCATATTTCGACTGCAGCACGCTTCCCTGCGAGTTGTGCAGCCAGGAGTTGGTGATGGTGAGTTTTTGACGCGAGAGGTCAGCGCATGAGTCCACGAGCAGACCATGCACGGTGCTGCGCATGTCCACGAAGTCCAGACGGTTGTCAAAAGACCCGGGGGCGATTCGCACACCCTTCCATTGTCCGGCCATGATGTCATATTCCACATTCGGGAGCACATTGTCGAGACGGTCTCCACGCAAGGCTATCATCTTGCCCGGTGAGCCGGTGGCGAGCAGCTTACCCTCCACCACGAGCGAGGCCCCGTCGTGAAAAAGCACCTGTGCGCCGGGCTGTATCGTGAGCGTGGCAGATGGCTCCACGGTCAGCGAGTCAAACACCACGTAAGGGCGGTCGGCTGTCAATGTCATGTCCGATTTGACGCGCACGTTGCGCAGACGCGTCACATTCTGTCCGTATGCTTCGAGCCTTACGGTCTGCGTCACGCCGTTGGTGACGAACTCAATGGCATCTTCCACCAAGCCGGCGGCATTGCCCTGCGTCTCCGGTATGTAGCACTCTATAAACATGAATATGGAGTCCTTGCCGCGGATCTCCACATCCTTGAAGTCACGTCCGCTCATGCCGTCCACATTCATCGAGAAGTTGGAGTTGGGGTTCTTGAAGCGGATTGAGGATATGTTGAGGCCCTTCTTGGCGCGGTTGCGCACCACGAGGCGGGCCGTCGGCGTGCCGAGGTCGGTAAATACGGTGTCGAAATTCACCGTGTCGCGTGAGAAACTGAGCACATCATGGCTTGATGTGGTCATCTCGTCGCTGATACATGAAGTTGTGACCGTGGTGAAAATCAGGGAAGTCAGTAGGCCGAGCAGGGCCAAAACAGTAAATTGCGCGTGTCTCATATATTAAAAACGCTTTTGCCACCGTTTTTATTTTTGATGAAATACATGCTTATAGCCGGTGAGGCCTCTGGCGACCTGCATGCCTCACAACTTATAAAATATTTGAAGGAGTTTGACTCCGAGGCGGAGTTCCGCTTTTTCGGGGGTGACCGTATGGCCGCCGAGGCCCGTTGCAACCCCGACCTGCATTACGACAAGATGAACGTGATGGGCTTCAGCGAGGTGCTCCGCAAGCTCCCCACCCTCTGGCGCAATCTGAAGCAGGCGAAGCGCCTGCTGCGCGATTACCGGCCGGATGCGCTGATTCTTGTGGATTATCCCGGTTTTAACCTCACCATGGCCAAGTATGCCCACAAGCTCGGTGTGCCGGTGCATTATTTCATATCGCCCAAGGTGTGGGCCTGGAAGGAGTATCGCGTCAAGCAGATTAAGAAGTATGTGGACCGCATGTACTCCATTCTTCCTTTCGAGGTCCCCTTCTATAAGAAGCATGGCTATGAGGTGACTTATGTGGGCAACCCCTCGGTGCAGGAGGTGGCCCATTCGTTGGGGCATCTCCCTCCGCTCAAGCATTTTGTGGAGCGTCATGACCTCGATGCCGACAAGCCCATAATAGCGCTGCTGCCGGGTTCGCGGCGTGGCGAGATTCGCAACAATCTGCCTCTCATGATAGAAGCGGCGAAGCGTTTTCCGGAGTTCCAGTATGTGGTCGGGGCGGCTCCCTCGGTGGGAGAGAAGTTTTATCGCGAGATAGCTCAGGACCCGGGCTTGCAATTGGTGTTTGGCAGCACACCCACATTGCTTAAGTATGCGCGTGCGGCAGTGGTCACGTCCGGCACGGCCACGCTCGAGACCGCGCTGATAGGCACACCGCAGGTGGTTGTATACAGAGCCAACGGCATGGCCATATCATACAAGATTATGGAGAAGCTGCTCAAGGTGCAATATGTGTCGCTCCCTAATCTGATAGTAGGCAACTGCATAGTGCCTGAGCTGCTGGTGCATAAGTGCACGATAGATTCGATAGCCCGCGAGCTCTCGCCGCTGCTGCAGCCCTCGCCCAAGCGCGACTTCCAGCTGCAGGGTTACCGCAATATGCAGCGGCGCCTCGGCACATACGTCGCCGCCGAATATGCAGCAGAGCTGATTGTCGACGCGTGCCGGCAGTCAGCACGAGATGAAACTTTAGTATATCCGCAAATATTTTGACTTGGGGACTCTAATGTATTAATACTATGAAAATATTGATTGCCGGTGATGGTGAGACCGGCACGCATCTGGCAGAGATGCTTTCGGTGGAGGGACAGGATGTGACACTGCTCGGCAGCAACCGCGACAGGCTGCAGGAACTTGATTCCACATCCAACTTCATGACGTCAATAGGTTGTGCCACCGCCGTTGACTCGCTGCATGAGTGTGGGGTGGCCGGTGCAGACTTGTTCGTGGCAGTCACCCCCGATGAGAATGTCAACTTGGTGGCGTGCGAACTCGCCAAGGGGTGTGGGGCACGCCGCTGTGTGGCCCGTGTGGACCACCCTCAGTATGGCCGGCCCGACGTGGCGGCAATTCTTAAGGATAAAGGGGTGGACCAGACCATATATCCGGAGAGGATGGTTGCTGAGACTGCGCTCCATTTCATACGTCATAACTGGGCTACCGACTGGTTTAGGTTGCAAAATGGCAAGCTGCTCGTGGTGGGGGTGAGGGTCAACGGTGATGACGCTTTTGCCGGCAAGACGCTCCGCGAACTTGCTTCGTCGCCAAAGTTCTTCCATGTGGCCGTGATAAAGCGCGGAGGGAATGCCATCATACCGCGCGGTGATGACCGCGTGCTCCCCGGCGACACCCTCTATATATCGCTGCTGCCGTCAAATGTTGGTATGCTGCACGATTTGTGCGGTAGAAATTCTACGAAAATCAGCAAGATAATGATCACAGGCGCGGGACGAGTCACGGAGAATCTACTGCGTCTTCTGGAGTCGCGAGGGGGTGTGACAGTAATTGACCCTGACCGAGCGCGTTGCAGGGAGATGGCTTTCAAATTTCCTGATGCCGTGATTGTCAATGCCCGCTCCAATGATGTCGTGGCCATGAAGGATGAGGGGATAGAGGGTTGCGACATGTTTCTTGCTCTTACGGGTAGTTCGGAGGCCAATATAGTGTCGTGCATGGTGGCAAGGGAGCATGGTGTGAAAAAGACGCTCGCTCGCATAGAGGAATTTCAATATATGGAAGAGGCAGAGAGCCTGGCCATAGATAAGATAGTCAATAAGAAGCAGCTTAACACGGGCATGGTGATGAATATGCTTCTCGATTCAGAGATGGCCACCACGCAATGCCTGGCCACCGATAAGGCAGAGGTGACTGTGATGGTGGCGGGTGAAGATTCTAAGATAGTGTCGCGGCCTATATGCGAACTCTCGTTGCCGCAAGGGCTTACGATAGCCGGCTTGGTGCGCGGCGGCGAGGGGCAGCTCGTGGAGGGCCGCACGCATGTAAGACCCGGCGATCATGTGGTGGTATTCTTTCTCACCGGCTCGTTGCAGAAGGTTAAGAGACTTTTCAGGTAACTTTATTATACGGATTGGAGAGATGCGGACTTCGTTGCGAATAGGCTCAATGGTCAATATAGTTGGCCGTCTCGTGATAATTGATTCAATCATATTGCTGCTTCCGATGTTAGTGAGTCTTATCTATGCAGAGAGTGATTGGCTGACTTTCCTTATTGCGGCGGCAGCGGCAGCCGTATGCGGCAGTGTGGCCATGCTCTGCACCCGGCATCACCGTGACACAATACGTGCACGCGAGGGTTTCATAATCACGGCGTTCATATGGGTTGTGTTTGGCCTTTTCGGTATAATACCCCTCATGACTTGCAGCCATCCGCTTGGGTTTACCGACGCTATGTTCGAGATAATATCGGGTTATACCACCACGGGTGCGAGTGTCATTCCCGATGTGGGCGTTATGTCGCACGGCATACTCTTCTGGCGTGCTCTCAGTCAATGGATCGGTGGCCTCGGTATAATACTTTTTATGCTCGCGCTCCTTCCGGAGCTAAATAAGTCGGTGGGCATCTCAATGTTTAATGCAGAGGCAACCGGCATAACGCACGACAAGCTGCATCCTCGCATACGTCAGACTGCCATATCGCTATGGGGGGTGTATGTGGTGCTTACCCTTGCGTCTGTGCTTGCTCTTTGGGCCGGCCCTATGGATCTCTTCAACAGTGTCTGCATCACGTTTGCCGCTATTGCCACAGGTGGCTTCTCTACGGGCGGTGAAGGGGTGATGTTGTGGCACTCCGATTATGTGCTATGTGTGTTGACGGTTGTGATGTTTGTGGCAGGCTTGAATTTCATGGCAATTTTCAACTTATGGAAGGGGGATGTGAGAGGATTCTTCCGCAACACGGTTGTGAGGGTTTTTGCAGGCGTCATACTGTTGGCTTATGTGACGCTGTTGTTGTCTGCGTTGGTTAGAGGGGAGGCGCATGGAGTTGACGAGCTGCTGGTTTATCCGATGTTTCATGTTGTATCGGCTATCACATCCACAGGATTCTCTGTGACGGGGTCAGAGGCATGGGGGCCTTATGCGCTGACGCTCACCATTGTGCTTATGACATGCGGCGCATGTGCGGGGTCTACCACCGGCGGACTCAAGGTGGACCGGCTTGTAGTGTTGTGGCAGAACCTTAAGAATGAGGTTAGGGTCACAGCTTTCCCGAAGCGCATGTATGTGGTGCGCCTTTATGGAAGTGCGCTCGACAACAGTCTCGTGTCGCGTGTGGCGGCGTTCACCTCCATCTACTTGTTGCTTACGGCATTAGTCACAGCGGTGATTACATTTTTCGGCTATTCGTTCACCGATTCATTGTTTATGGTGTCATCCTGTATAGGCTGTAATGGCTTGGGTTATGGTGTCACCGGAGAGGGCGGTTCTTTCGCGTTGCTTCCCGATGCGGTGAAATGGATTCTCACAGCCCTGATGCTTGCAGGCCGTCTCGAGATTTTCACCTACCTTGTGCTGTTCCTCCCCTCCTTCTGGCGAAGATAATAAATAATTAATAGTGAATAGTGAATAATGAATAATGAATAATGGCTTCGCACCAGGAGTTTCGTTAAATACACATATCCGGCTTTGCCGGAACATATGTTCCACGCAGGCATATACGGCAGAAAATAGTCGGCTCGAAGCCACTGAGTGAGGAGCCTCCGGCGATGACCACAAATGAAGCCGCCACAATTTGCCGAATGAAACTGCCACAATTTGCCGAATGAAATCGCCACAATTTGCCAAATAAAACCGCTATAATTTGCCAAATGAAATTGCTACAATTTGCCGAATGAAACTGCCGCAATTTGCCGAATGAAACTGCCGCAATTTGCCGAATGAAACTGCCGCAATTTGCCGAATGAAATCGCCGCAATTTGCCGAATGAAATTGCTGTAATTTGCCAAGTGAAGCATTATAGCCTTTTATGACTGTAATGTGTAAATGATATTTGTCAAAATTTGTATATTTGTTTTGAATTATTTAAGTATTAACAATTATTAACGTTTATTAAGCATCAGTTTGGCGATATTTGTTTTAATTTGCGATAATGAGTGTTAAGAGATATTAATTTTTGAATAAAAGTGGAATATTTCTTGAAATTTCTTGACTATTCTTTCTAAAGTTCCATTGTTGCA
>CAJUIJ010000135.1:0-3013 GCA_910586175.1 uncultured Muribaculaceae bacterium
AAGTCCCTAAAGTCCCTAAAGTCCCTAAAGTCCCTAAAGTCCCTAAAGTCCCTAAGGTCCTTAAAGTCCTTAAAGTCCTTAAAGTCCTTAAAGTCCTTAAAGTCCTTAAAGTCCTTAAGGTCCTTAAAGTCCCTAAAGTCCCTAAAGTCCTTAAAGTCCTTAAAGTCCCTAAAGTCCTTAAAGTCCTTAAAGTCCTTAAGGTCCCTAAAGTCCTTAAAGTCCTTAAGGTTCTTAAAGTTTAAAATAAAATAGGGCGCGGCAAAATGCCGTGCCCTATTATAACGAATGTTTCGCCTCAATTATTTCTTGTTAGCGAAATAGCGCTGATAGAGACCGTAGAAACCACGTCCGTGACGAGCCTCATCTTTTGCCATTTCATGCACTGTATCGTGGATTGCGTCGAGGTTTGCCTTCTTGGCGTTGGCAGCAATACGCATCTTGTCAGCATTTGCACCGGCCTCTGCGTGCATACGCTTCTCGAGGTTGGTCTTGGTGTCCCATACCATGTCACCGAGCATTTCTGCGAACTTTGATGCGTGCTCTGCCTCTTCCCAAGCATAACGCTTGAAAGCCTCTGCTATTTCAGGATAGCCTTCGCGGTCTGCCTGACGAGACATAGCGAGATACATACCTACCTCTGTGCATTCGCCCATGAAGTGTGCGTTGAGGTCTTTGATCATCTCTTCGCCTGTGCCTTTAGCTACGCCAATCTCGTGTTCTGTCACGAAGTTCAGCACTTCTTCCTCATCAAGGGGTTTGAATTTGCTCTGGGGTGCGCCGCACATGGGGCACTTTTCGGGTGCTGTCTCGCCCTCTGCAACATATCCGCACACTGTGCAGATCCATTTCTTTGCCATTTTCTTAATTTTGTTTAAGGTTATATATTAGTTTATTATCTTTCCGATTGAATCTCTTTTCCGATTGATTATTTCTCAATTATAATCTGGTTTTGAGCTTATCTCTCATAATGAGACCACTCTTGAGCATTATGCTACTGAGTGTTGGATGTGTTTTTCTGAACATTCCATCTTTCGGACTACATTGCAAAAATAATCATTTCTTTTTATTTTTCCAATCTTTTCAAAATCTTTTATTATTCTTTCACAATTGTTTTCTATTCTGATTATTTAATGTTAAATTTGCGTTATGGTAAAAGCAGCAACGACATTATGCATGACTTCTCCTCACTTGGAGGCGGAAGTGCGTGCTATTCTGGCAAATGCCGGTGTCTCTTCGGTGGTGGCCGGCATAAGTGGCGGTGCCGACAGCGTGGCTATGCTGCTTGCCCTTGCCAACATTGGCGTGAATGTCATTGCTTTGCATTGCAATTTTCACCTGCGTGGGCAGGAGAGCGATCGCGACCAGATTTTCGTAGAGCATCTTTGCAAGGATCTCGACATCCCTCTTCATATCGTGCATGTCGATGTGGCAAATCTCAGGTCTGTCACCGGCAACTCTGTTGAGATGGTATGCCGCGACTCTCGTTATGAGGCTTTCCGCTCTCTTATGCACTCTGTCGGAGCTGACCGCATTGCTGTGGCCCATAATTCTGACGATCAGGCTGAAACCCTACTCCTTAACCTTATGCGTGGCTCAGGAGTCTCCGGCCTCAGGGCAATGCTTCCCGACACTGGCGAGATAATCCGCCCTTTGCTCGCTCTGAGCCGTAAGGATATTCTTGATTATCTCTCTTGCGCCGCACAGGAATTCATGACCGATTCCACTAACCTTGAGTCTGACTATAGCCGCAATTTCATCCGCAATAATGTTATGCCCCTCTTGCGTGAGCGGTGGCCCGGTGCATCTGCGGCTATCTGCAAGACGGCCTCCATTATGGCCCAGGAGGAACGCGCTTTAGCTTACCTTGAGTCTAAGTTTGTTGGCGTCAGTGCCAACAAACTCAGTTTTGAGGCTATGTCAGAGTGGGGAGACCCAATGTGGGCGATAAGGAGGTTTGCTGCGCCCTTGGGTGCAAATTTGTCACAATGTGAGGAAATTTGCCGCACGGTCATGGCTTGCGATTACACTCCCGGTAAGCATTGGATCACACCCTCCGGTAAAATCTCTGCCGAGAGAGGATACCTCGAGTTCATTCCGGAATGTCGGGATGGCGGCATTGCCAACAATCCGTGTGCTCCCGGTGATTATCTTGAAGTGGATAAGCATGAACTCTCTGATGATATATGGCGCATGGTGCTTGAAGCTCCGCTAAGCGAGTTGTGGACTACTTTGCCTCCCGATGCGATAATGCTGCGGCATGTGCAAGTCGGTGACCGTATAAAGGCTCTCGGCATGTCGGGCTCTACGCTCGTAAGCAAGATTATGAAGGATGCGAAACTCACCCGTGCGCAGAAGCTGGATGTGCGGGTGATTGTGCATATAGATAGCGGCGAAATCATATGGGTGCAAGGCTTGAAGAGGTCCTCTCTTTTTCTCGCCGATAAAACTTCTGCAGCCTTATACCGTTACAAATTAAGGAAACAATAGTTGTTAAGTAAGTATTAGGTCAAAGTGATGAGTTATGAAGTGAATTTTTACATATGTTTTAATTCATGTCCGAGACTTGCTTAATATTCAAATTAATATAATAAACCAAAACGAATTATGAATGAACTTGAAGAGAAAGACTTGGTTCTCTTGAAAGAGAAAGGAATCACTGTAGATAAACTCTATGAGCAGCTAAATATGTTGCAGGAAGGATTCCCATATCTGAAGCTCGAAGGAGCAGCCACTCTCGGCAATGGTATCTCGGAACTTAATCCGCAGATGGAGATTGGTGCCATAAAGTGTTGGGATGATTTCTTGCGTCAAGGAGGGTCTGTGGCAAAGATGGTGCCGGCAAGTGGAGCAGCCTCGCGTATGTTCAAGAATATCTTTGCTTTCGCAAATGGCAAGGCCGATACTCCCGACAATGATTTTATGAAGAAGTTTTTCGACGAGATTCATAATTTCGCGTTCTTCTATCGCCTTAATTTTGTGACCCTTGAAATTTATGGAAAGAGTGTGGCTACCC
>CAJUIJ010000135.1:3023-6695 GCA_910586175.1 uncultured Muribaculaceae bacterium
GCGTTACAAGGATGTGGTTAAGGCTCTGCTTGAAAAGACCGGCTTGAATTATGGACAGCTCCCGAAGGCATTGCTTCAGTTCCATAAGATTATAGGCACCACACGTACTGCTCTTGAGGAACATCTTGCCGAGGGTGCGCAGTATGCTGTCGGTAAGGATGGTGTGGTGCATGTGCACTTCACCGTATCTGAAGACCATCTCCCGCTCGTCAAGATGAAGGTGGAGGAAGCTGCCGGTCACCTCGGTCATGAATATGGCGTGGAGTTTGACGTGACTTACTCTGTGCAGAAGCCAAGCACCGATACTGTGGCTGCCAACCTTGACGGCACACCTTTCCGCCATAACGGTAATCTCTTCTTCCGCCCCGGCGGTCATGGTGCACTTATCGAGAATCTCAATGACCTTGATGCAGATGTGATTTTTATCAAGAATATCGACAATGTTGTGCCTGATACTCATCGTGGTGCCACTATACAATATAAGAAGGTGCTTGGAGGCACGCTCGTGGCTGTGCGTCAGCGCATGAACGATTATTGCCGTCTGCTTGCCGATGGCAATCCCGACGACGAGAAACTCAATGAGATTATCGCGTTTATGCGCAATGTGCTCAATATCACTCACGATAAGACTGATGAAATGACACGTGAGGAGAAAATTGGTTATCTCTTCGGAAAGCTCAACCGTCCGTTGCGCGTATGCGGCATGGTTCGAAATGAGGGTGAACCCGGTGGTGGCCCATTCCTCGTGTACAATGCCGATGGCACTGTCAGCCCGCAGATTCTCGAATCAACACAGATTGATGCTGACGACAAGGCTTCGATGAAGATGCTAAAGGAAGCTACTCACTTCAACCCGGTTGACCTTGCGGTGTCAGTGCGCGACTATAAGGGTGATAAGTTCGACTTGACGAAATATGTAGACAAATCCACAGGCTTCATCTCGCAGAAGAGTGTGGAAGGTGCTGAGATTAAGGCACTCGAATTGCCCGGGCTCTGGAACGGTGCAATGAGCGACTGGAACTCAATCTTTATCGAGGTCCCGGCTCAGACCTTCAACCCGGTGAAGACCGTCAACGACCTGCTCCGTCAGGCTCACCAGCCAATGCCCCAACCTGTAATGGAATAATTCTTTGTTGTCGTCGCCGGAGGCTCCTCCCTCCCGGAGGCTTCGCGACGCTGCATGGCGAACTTGGGAGAGAAGGCACCGGTGACGACCCCAAGAACCAAGTTGTCGCGAAGCCACCGGGAGGGAGGAGCCTCCGGCGACGACACCAAGAACAAAGTTGTCGCGAAGCCACTGGGAGGGAGGAGCCTCCGGCGACGACCATAAAAGACGACCATAGAAGAGAAAAGGAGTGCATCGAAAGATGCACTCCTTTTGCTTAGGGTTAATTCGTTTCCCTGATTTACTTCTTGATGCGGTTGCCATAGCGGCTGCGGAAACGGTCCACACGACCTGCGGTGTCCACGAGTTTCTGCTTACCGGTGAAGAAGGGGTGAGACGAGCTGGTGATTTCAAGCTTCACGAGGGGATACTCCTTGCCGTCAATCTCGATAGTCTCGCGTGAAGCGACTGTGCTGCGGGTGATGAACACCTCGTCGTTCGACATGTCTTTGAAGCAAACTTCACGATAGTTAGAGGGATGAATGTCTTTTTTCATTTCTAATTACTGCAGTTAAATGTTTGTGATTAAGCGCTCTTAAGCCTGGCGAGCCTCCAAGCGCAACAATCGGCAGGTCGCGATCCCGCCAATTCGGCTGCAAAATTACAAAAAATTCCGCAATCTTGCAAATCGCAATCCTGCTTTAGCCAAATAAGTCAAATAAGTCAAATAAGTATGATAAGTCAAATAAATCTTATTAGCCTTATTAGCCTTATTAGCCTTATTAGCCCTATTGGCCCTATTAGCTTTATTAGCCTTATTAGCCTTATAAGTCTGATGTCTTTACACCAGTTTGCGGTATTTGATGCGGTGGGGGGTGTCAAGGCCTCCGTCGCGTTTTTTCTTGAACTCTTCGTATTCGGAGTAGCTCCCTTCGAAGTAGGTTACCTGGCTGTCGCCTTCGAATGCGAGGATGTGCGTGGCGATGCGGTCGAGGAACCAGCGGTCGTGGCTAACCACCACAGCGCAGCCTGCGAAGTTCTCCAGACCCTCTTCAAGTGCGCGGAGCGTGTTGACATCAATGTCATTGGTCGGCTCGTCGAGAAGCAACACGTTGCCCTCCTCTTTAAGTGCCATTGCCAAGTGGAGCCTGTTGCGCTCACCGCCCGAAAGCACACCGATTTTCTTCTCCTGGTCAGCTCCGGTGAAGTTGAAGCGCGAGAGGTAAGCGCGTGCGTTCATGTCGCGGCCTCCCATGCGGAATGATTCTACTCCCTGCGATATCACCTCATATACCGTCTTCTCGGGCGACAAGTCTTTGTGATTCTGGTCCACATATGCGATCTTTACTGTCTCGCCAACCTCGAAATCTCCACGGTCTTGCTTCTCCAAACCCATAATCAGACGGAAAAGCGTAGTCTTACCTGCACCGTTGGGGCCAATCACACCCACAATGCCGTTAGGCGGAAGCATGAAGTTAAGGTCGGTGAAGAGAGCCTTGTCATCATATGCCTTGGCAAGATGCTTCGCTTCGATAACCTTATTGCCCAAGCGCGGACCGTTAGGTATGAATATCTCCAGTTTCTCCTCACGTTCTTTCTGGTCTTCATTGAGCAATCGGTCGTAGCTCGAAAGACGGGCCTTACCTTTGGCTTGGCGTGCCTTAGGGGCCATGCGCACCCACTCCAACTCGCGCTCCAATGTCTTGCGACGCTTGCTGGCCTGCTTCTCTTCCTGCTCCATGCGTTTGGTCTTCTGGTCAAGCCATGAGGAATAGTTACCCTTCCATGGAATACCTTCGCCACGATCAAGCTCCAGTATCCAGCCGGCCACATGGTCGAGGAAGTAACGGTCATGCGTCACGGCAATCACTGTGCCGGGATATTGCTGCAAGTGCTGTTCGAGCCAGTCGATAGACTCTGCGTCAAGGTGGTTGGTAGGCTCGTCAAGCAGCAGGATATCAGGTTGGCTCAGCAGAAGGCGGCAAAGAGCCACTCGACGGCGTTCACCACCCGAAAGTACACCCACTTTCTTGTCGTCGGGCGGACAGCGCAATGCATCCATTGCCCGGTCGAGTTTGTTGTCGATATTCCACGCATCTGTGGCGTCAAGCTTGTCCTGAAGTTCCGACTGACGCTGTATAAGCTTGTCCATCTTGTCGGGATCCTCAAGCACTTCAGGGTCAGCAAATGCGTTGTTGACCTCATCATATTCGCGAAGCAAGGCCATGATGGGTTCTACGCCCTCTTGCACAACTTCGCGAACTGTCTTCTCGGGGTCTAACTTCGGCTCCTGCTCCAAGTAACCTACGGAATAATCCTGATTGAAAACCACGTTGCCCTGATAGCTCTTGTCGATGCCGGCGATGATTTTCAGCAGTGTAGACTTACCGCTACCGTTAAGACCTATGATACCAATCTTGGCACCGTAGAAAAAAGAGAGGTATATGTTTTTAAGAATCTGGCGTTGAGGTGGGATAACCTTGCTAACGCCAACCATTGAGAAAATAATCTTCTTGTCGTCTGCCACGATAATTCAAATATATAATGAGTAATGAATAATGGTGATG
>CAJUIJ010000136.1 GCA_910586175.1 uncultured Muribaculaceae bacterium
GTCTCTGGCAAAGTTCTCTCTATGCGTCAACTCAAAACAGTAAACGTCAAGACAAGAACAAATTGATATAACCAAGACGGAAAAATATCTATAGAAATTATTCATAACATTCAATCATTTATTATCCAAAAAACTCTACATTATACTTATATTGATAATCATATTTATAAAATTGCTAACCATGCAGTTTATATGCATTTAAACAATAATATATGTCTACTCAATCAGTAAGTATCATTCTTTTGGAGTCAATTTCTTGACCATCACATACAAGAGTATATATATACATACCCGCTGACAGCGTATTCCCCTCAATTGTCAAGCTTACGTTATTACGCTCTTTTATGGCATGCCTTAATTTTTGGGTACCAATAAGATCGTAAACACAAATAAATGCCGAGGAAACCGATTCCGGTATTACACAATCAATCAAAGTCGACACCTTGAACGGATTCGGTTTATTTTGCGAAAGACTTGCAACAATACCTACATCTTTCAAGTCTACTGGCCTATCTTTAACCATATTTTTGAGCATATCAATCTCAGCATCTTGCTTAATGATGGTTGCTTTCATATCCTTTAGTGCATCCACAAGAAGCGGAATAAAGCCCGTGTAATCAATACTGAGTATACCATCAGAATTCTCATATACAAGATCCGGATATACCTCCTTCACCTCTTGGGCGATGAAACCATAATGAAGATGACTACTTTCTCCAATATTCTTGGCGTCCCCTTCATTTTGTATCAAGCCGCTATTATTTTTTGCTTTAAGCATATAGCTGACAGGGGTTATATCGTCAAGCAAATCCCCCATATTTTCAAGAGGCTTGATATTAGTTTTAAGATTCGCATCTGAAGACGTTAGAAACTGAGGTGCAGATACAGGTGCATAAATATCAAATGGCGCACCACTTCCAGCAATAATAAAGGTCGGACTGTAACTAAATATTTTATTACTACCGCAGTTATAATATAAACCTCCAAGCCCTCCTAGAACAAGGTTACCTTTTTTATTACTGCTTGATGCACCTATATACGCTTCTTTAATATATACATGCTTTCTTTCACCAAATGAGAGTGTCCCACCATGACCGTACAAATCTTTCCCTAATATCTTCAGATTGGATGTGGTGTCACTTATATTTCCGCTAATTGAGATTTCTTTCTTTACTATTGAATCCGCAAATAGCGATACATTCATTTGCCCGTTTCCTACGGAAACCTGACCGTTTGTTGACACGTGCAGCTGAGCATTCGCTGACAAAACTGTTGAAAGCAACAGCATTGTGATTAAATTGTTTTTCATGTGTTTCATATCGAATATTTTAATAGATGGTTGAATACTGCTAAATGATAAGTTCTACTTTGAATAAAGATATTGCGCGTTTTTGTCTTATGAATACAAACATGCAAGAAATTCAGACAATGCAAGAACTATACAAACATATACACCACAAATATAACATAAATTAAGAATACTTCC
Source organism: uncultured Muribaculaceae bacterium (assembly GCA_910586175.1). Lineage (GTDB taxonomy): Bacteria > Bacteroidota > Bacteroidia > Bacteroidales > Muribaculaceae > Lepagella. Next base: position 1,487 of record CAJUIJ010000136.1, read on the forward strand.
AAATATTTAATCAGTTTTCTCAAAAAAACATTAAAATATCTATATTTATCTTAGAAATACAGCTCCACTTACCCGTTTGTCAATTGTGTATAAAAATCCTAAATTTTCTATGTGGTCGTCGCCGGAGGCTCCTCCCTCCCGGTGGCTTCGCGACGTTGCATCGCTAATTGGGAGAGTGAATGCTCATACGACTACCACTAATTTACAATATGCCTGTTATTTAACAACCGTATTTACATTAAAAAGCTATTCAAAAACCCAACTTGCAGATAAAAAAAGAGGATGTCCTATTTTTTCAATGGAACATCCTCTTTGCTTAAAGTTTTTGGTTTGCCTTATCTCTTCAGATAGAGGGCGTGGTATTCGTCGAGTATATTTCGGATTGCAGTTCCTATCTTCAGATAGGCATCCTCATCGAGGTTGGCGAGCGATGCACGTACTGACCATGCCGGTCCGTCGAAGCCATCACCGTTGAGCAGCACAATGGCAGTCTCATTGGCGAGTCTGATCACAAAGTCAAGAGGCTCGTAATTGTCTGAAAGATATTTGGCAAAATCATCTCCATAGAATTTCTTGGCCCAGACCATTATATCTATCTCACTGTAATATCCGGCCCTGTTGGGGTCAGGGAGCAGCGTGAAACCGGTTGTGCTCCAAAGATCGTTGAGCCGCTTCTGAATCATGCCAATAAGTTTAGGTTGCAACTCCTCTCTATGCAGATATGCGAATGCCGCGAAAAGTGCCATCTGAATCTGCTGCGGGCATGAAAGACCGGCCGTGTGGTTAAGCCCCACCAAACGGGAGTCAGCCACCAGACGATCCACAAACTTAAGTTTTCGCGGTTCAAGCACAAGCGACTCATAACGTGCATCCAAAGCCTTCTTTTTATCTTCGGGCAGAGCGGCAAGACGATCGTCAAACACGTTCGAATCGCTTCGAATGGCCATGGCAGCGACGCGCCAACCTGTAGCACCGAAATATTTCGAGAACGAATAGAGACACATTGTGTTGTAAGGCAACACATACATCAACGAGCGGAAGCCGTCAATAAATGTGCCATACACATCGTCGGTTATTATCATCAGATTGGGGTTGTCGTTCTTTACAATGTCAACCAACTTATCGAGGACCTCCGGGGCGAGACATACGCTTGGCGGATTGGATGGGTTGGTGATACATACGGCCTTGACCGAAGGGTCACGAAGCTTGTCGAGTTCTTCATCCGGATATTGCCAATCGTGATAACCGTTCTTCTCAACCTTATTGGCCGAAACGTTGACAATTTCCAATCCGAACTCCTGGAGCTGCGGAATCTCGATATAAGGGGTAAAACAGGGTGTGAAAAGTGCTATCTTGTCACCCTCGTTGAGCAAGAAATTCTGCTTCAAGCTATTGAACGCATAGCACATGCCGGCAGTAGAACCTTCCGTAGGGAAAAGGTCGAACTGCGTCATGTCATCCTTGCCTCCCATGGCCCAACGCAGGTAATCGCGCAGTATTACCTCAGTATATTTCAGAGAGCGAGGGGGTGTGGGATAATGATCACCGAGAATGCCATCTACAAGCTCAAACACCAACTCATCGGGATCAGCCTTATGCTCAGTGGTCATATAAGTATAATAATGGCGCAACACCTCGCTGCCGGGATTACCGGCGTTGCGGTCAAGAAAAGCGAGAAACCTTGTGGCCACACCCTTCTGCGAGGGAGATGCTGCTATGCCCATCGGCTTATCATACATCTTGGCTTCAGCCTCTTCCACGGCAAAGTCGCCGAGAAGGAAGAAAGCCCTGCGCGGACGTGTCAGCAACCAGTTCGGGTTGCCTCTACCCGCATTGAGAAATGTCGCGGTGGAGCGCTTGGCATCATCCTCCGCCAAACTGATAAGGGTGCTCTTCACTTCAAAAGGACTCAGCTTCTCGAGTTCTTTCTCAAAGTTTTTATCTTCCGGATTCTTTTTGTTTTCCATAATATCTTATAAATTAAGAATTTAAAAATTAAATAAATTAGTTAACGGATTCATCATATGAACATCAGCACCATTGCCACGCCCATCAGAATCAGCAGTGTGTTGCCTATGGCATATGTGATTGTGTACCCAAGGGCCGGCACATTGCTTTGCAGCGAATCGGTGATTGCACCTAACGATGCAGTGGTGGTTCGGCTACCTGCCACACATCCTAAGTTTACGGCAGGATGCAGCTTAAACACCTTTGCTCCAAGCCACATTGATATCAACAACGGCAGTGTGGTGGCGATAACACCCATTACGAAGAACATCCAGCCGACTTGTTGCAGACCGGAGAAGAATGTCGGTCCGCTCTGAATGCCTATAACAGCAATAAACATATTCAGGCCGAGGTTCTGCATAAGCCAGAGCGATGAGGAGGGTATAATGCCCACCGACGGACGTTTCGTACGCAACCAACCGAAGAAGAGGCCCGCAATAAGGGCACCGCCAGAAGTAGAAAGACTCACAGGAATATGGTGAATGTTGAGTGTCAGCGCACCTACGAGCGCACCGATTACGATAGCGAGCGATACAAACACGAGGTCTGTCACTGTGGTTGGCTTCTCTTCATATCCGATACCCGCGGCTGCTGCCGAGACTTCCTGAGGCAAGCCTACAATCTCTATCATATCTCCATGCATCAGCTTTGTCTGCGCAAATACAGGAATCTCCACACCACCCTGACGTGTGATACGAGCCACAGACACACCATACATGAACGGCTTGCCACGGAGCTGGTCGACAGTTATACCGGCCGATTTCTTGCTCACCATGACCTTGGTCTTCTCCATATTAAAGGTGAGCAGGGCTGCATCGTCGACTTCGGGTCCCACCCAACTCTCATCCTCTATGATATACTCGTGCCTGCCGGAGAGCACTATCTCATCGGAGGCAGCTATCTGAGTGTCGGGAGCTGGGGTGACAATCGAATTGGAACCGTCAGACACCTTACGAACACGCTCCACAAACAAGCGTCTACCCTGCTTGCTGAGATATTCCTCTATTTCAGATACAGAATGAGGGGTCTTGAAAAAATCTGAGGTGGCCTTGTATGCACGAAAACTAATCGGACGATTGCCGTTGATAAAAGCCGGGTCGGACGAAAGAGATGAATGGTTGAGCTTCGCTTCATAATCCCTGGTCATCTGACGCACCTTCTTAAGACCACCGAGCATGGCCGGGCCAAGATTGCCGAGGATAAATGCAGAGCCAATCGTACCGAACACGTAAGTCACAGCGTAGCATACAGGTATGATGTCAATCCATTCCTTCTTGGTGGCTGCATCGAGTCCCGGCAGGCTGCTGATTGTGTCGGTGCCGATACCAATTACGGCAGAAATGGTCTGCGCTCCTGAGAATAGTCCGGTGGCCAACGCCGCGTTATAATTCATAATTTTAGCACATCCCCAAGTCACGACAAGACAGAGCACGCAAACGACCACGGCAAACAACACCTGACGTATGCCCTGCCCCTTGATGGCCGATACGAACTGGGGGCCGCACTTGTAGCCTATGGCAAAAAGGAAAATAAGAAAGAAGAGAGACTTGAGGGGAGCCCCGATTTCAATTGGTGATCCAGCCCACTTGTTTACAAAATAACCTATAGCCACACCGACAAGCAGTACGGATGTTACCGTGCCGAGTGCGAATGTCTTGTACTTGAATTTGCCAAGATAGAAACCGAGCCCTATCGTCAGAAAAATCGGGATCGAGGGATACTTTATAAGCGTATCCAATAGCCAGTCAAACATAGTTATTACAATTAAGATTGAAGATTATTACAGCGCCATATGCCACCTTCGAGAAGCATAAAAGCAATTGGCATGATTGCGTGCAATGAGTCACGCAATCATGCCTATAAAACAAATGATTGTGTTTTTTGGTTTAAGCATTAAAGAATGATTGGCTTATGAAATCTCACTTTGCAAAAATATTGGGAAAGGTGTTAGACTATACCGTGCCGGTTGCAATATCGGTGGGACTTGTAGTGTGGCTTTTCCACAAGGTGGACTTTCACGACGTGTTGCAGGTTATCAGCGACGGATGCGATTTCCGATGGGTAGTGGCCATGATGGCCATAACCACATTATCGCACATGGTGCGCGGTGTGCGCTGGGGCATACAGCTCCGCGGTGCCGGTGTGCCGCGCATGTCGGTCACAGCCGAGAGTGTGGCTATATTCGGTGCTTACTCGCTCAATCTGATTTTTCCGCGTCTGGGCGAAGTGTGGCGGTGCATATATGTGAGCCGACGTGAGAAGGTGGCATTGTCGATAGTGGTAGGCACAGATGTGGGTGACCGCATATCTGACCTCGTGGTGGTGATATCTCTCTTTGCTCTTACGCTGATCGTGGCGCATGGACCTATCAATGCGTTTCTTCAACACTATGCCGTGGGACGCGACATCCGCCATATAATAGATGAGCCATGGCTTTGGCTTTCGGTGGCGGCTGTCATAGGCGCATTCTGGTATGTATGCCACTATTGGCGACGCTACAAGATAGTGCAACGCATCGACGGCAGTCTTGAAAATATATGGAATGGATTCAAGGTACTCTTCACCATGCAGGGCAAGACGATGTATGTGATCCTCACGCTCGGCATATGGCTTTGTTACTACATGGAGACTTATGTAATGTTTCAGGCATTTCCGTTCACCCGCGAACTCGTCAACATGCCGGGGAGTGCCTACGGTCTGATACCCGGTCTTGTGGTATTCGTGTTCGGATCGTTCTCAATGGGTGTACCATCAAACGGAGGCCTCGGGCCATGGAATCTCGCGGTGATGTTTGCCCTCTCGCTTTATGGAATATCGGATGCGGAGGGAACGGCGTTCTCTATGGTGATGTGGAGTTGCCAGGCAGCATGGCTTGTGGTGTTAGGAATTTTCAGCGCAGCATATGTCTTCGCCACACGCAATAAGGGAGCAGCGACACAAAAATCTGAAATAAATTTAAAATAATTGCGAAAAAATTTGGTGGAATCAAAAAAATTCCCTAATTTTGCACCGTGTTTGAGAGGAAAACTCACTCAGACTTTCAATAAGCTTCAGTAGCTCAGTTGGTTAGAGCACCTGACTGTTAATCAGGGGGTCGTTGGTTCAAGCCCATCCTGAAGCGCCATTTAAAATAACACCACTGCTTCAGTAGCTCAGTTGGTTAGAGCACCTGACTGTTAATCAGGGGGTCGTTGG
>CAJUIJ010000137.1 GCA_910586175.1 uncultured Muribaculaceae bacterium
TTAAGGCGCTTCTCGATGCAGATGACAAGACCCCGCTCATCGAGGCTTTCTATAAAGATCTTGAATTCGGCACAGGTGGCTTGCGTGGTATTATGGGTGCCGGCACCAACCGCATGAATATTTACACTGTAGGGGCTGCCACCCAAGGTCTTGCAAATTATCTTAAGGATTGCTTCAAGTCTCTGCCGCAGATTTCGGTGGCCGTGGGTCATGACGTGCGCAATAATTCGCGCAAGTTTGCCGAGCTCACAGCCCGTGTCTTCGCTGCCAATGGAATCAAGGTTTACCTTTTCGATGGTCCTTGCCCCACCCCTGAGGTCTCATATGCTATCCGTAAACTCGGATGCCAGAGTGGTGTCATGGTGACCGCAAGCCACAACCCCAAGGAATATAACGGCTATAAGGCTTATTGGAGCGATGGCGCACAGATGATTGCCCCCCACGATGTGAAGACAATCGAATATGTCAATGCCATCACTTCGGTCGATCAGGTGAAGTTTGATGCCGACGAGTCTTTGATCCAGACCATCGGCAAGGATATTGACGATCAGTATCTCGCCGACATTCACACTCTCAGCCTCGCTCCGGAGATTGACAAGAAGCACCACGACATGAAGATTGTGTATACCCCGATTCATGGCACAGGACTCCGTCTTGTGTTTGACTCTCTCAAACTCTGGGGCTTCGACAATGTGATTCATGTGCCCGAGCAGGATATACAGAGCGGAGATTTCCCCACTGTGGTTTCTCCTAACCCGGAGAATTCCGAGGCTATGACCCTCGGCATTGCCAAGGCTAAGGAGACTGGGGCAAGCCTCGTGCTTGCTTCCGACCCCGATGCCGACCGCGTCGGACTCGTGGTGCGCGATGGCAAAGGTGAATACCAGCTTGTAAACGGCAACCAGATTTGCATGCTCCTCATCTACTATCTTATCACGCAGAATGTGGAGAAGGGCTTGATCAAGGGTAATGAATATGTGGTCAAGACTATCGTTACCACCGAATCAATCAAGCGCATTGCAGATGCCAACAATATCCGCCTTTTCGACTGCTACACCGGCTTCAAGTGGATTGCCGACGTGATGCGCAATCAGGAGGGTGTAGGTCGCTATCTTGGTGGCGGCGAGGAGAGCTACGGCTTCCTGCCCGAGACTTTCGTGCGCGATAAGGATTCAGTTTCTACCAACTCGCTCATAGCCGAATGCGCAGCATGGGCTGCCGAGAAGGGTATGAACCTCTATGAACTTCTTATCGACATTTATGCTCAATATGGCTTCTCCCGCGAACGTGGCGTGAGCGTGGTGCGTCCCGGCAAGTCAGGAGCAGAAGAGATTGTGGCTATGATGAAAAACTTCCGCGAGAATCTCCCCAAGGAACTTGCTGGCAGCCCCATCGTTTTGGTCAAGGATTACTCTGACCTCAATTGTCGCAACCTCAAGACCGGTGAGACCACAAAACTCGACTTCCCCACCACTTCCAACGTGCTTCAGTTCTTCACCGAAGCCGGCGATAAAGTGTCAGTGCGTCCTTCAGGCACCGAACCCAAGATTAAGTTCTATGTGGAGGTGCGCGAAGATTTCACCGACAAGTCGAAATATGAGGAAACCGTCGCAGCAGCCGACAAGCACATCGACCAGGTGCTCGCAGACCTTGGCGTAAAATAAAAAATAAAATGTCATAATGTCATAATGTCATAATGACAAGTTGTCATAACGACATCTAAAAATAAGAAGAAAGGCCTAAGCAAGTGGTATACTTGCAGAGGCCTTTCTTGCGTTATTACAATATGCGACTTTTTAAATACTTACTCATTTCGGCTCTCATGCTGGTGGCTGCCGCTTGTGGTCATCATGAGCCGGATGGTGGCAAGACCCGGACGGACGGCGATGTAAAACGTGCAATTCTCGTTTATGCTGTCAACAATAGCAGCCTTGCTTACGATTTCAAGGATGACTACAATGAGATGCTGACGGCTCTCTCTGCTGTCGACAATTCCGATTGCCGACTATTGGTATATTACACGGAGTCTGATTCGGAGTGTGGCATATATGAAGCTGTAAAGAGCAAGGGTAAGGGCAACGCAGCCGCCAAGCAAGGGGAGTATGAGTTTGTGAAGCGGAAATCATATCGGCGCGATGTGCCTTCCACTCACCCCGACCGTATAGCCGATGTTATCGATTATGCCCTCACTCTCTTTCCCAATGCCGCATACGATTTGATATTCTGGGGCCACGGCATGTCTTGGCGTCCCGATTTCTCCGACCATCAGCTTAATTCCCCGCTCAAGCCCAAGGGTTATGGTGGTGAGTATAATCCCACCGGATCGCAGCTCGATTGGACTTCCATCAGTGAATTGGCCAATGCCGTGCCTGACCATAAGTTTCAGACCATCTGGTTTGATTGCTGCTACATGACCGGCATAGAGGTGGTGTATCAGTTTCGCAATAAGTGTTCTACGTTCGTGGGTTATCCCACCGAGGTGTGGCAAGATGGCATGCAATATGATGAGGTGCTCCCTTATCTGCTGCGCGACACTCCCGATGTGGTAGGAGGTGCTATGGCTTTCTATACCCATTATGCTTCCGATCAGGAACCCGTGACAGTTGCTGTGATTGATATGTCGAAGATTGAACCTCTTGCCGATGCAGCCCGAGTATCCGTTAAGTCGGGCGACTTGCGCCCTTCGGAGTCGGAACTGCTGAATTACTCTCGTTCGCGCAATTGGCCGTTCTATGATTTTCGCCAGTTTTTCTCGCTGACAGCCTCGCTCAATGGTGACGATGCAGCCGCTGCCAAGGTCGAGAATGTTGTGACCGATGCCGTGGTTTATTCAGCTGCTTTCGGCACTAATTTTAATATGCGTCCGTGGGATGTCTCGCTGATATCCGGACTTAGCACCCATTATTATAAGGCAACTGACTCTAAAGAGGAGAAGTATTACCGCACGCTTGATTGGTATAAGAGAGTTTACGAATAATTTAACTTTTTTTCATGGGTTATCCCCTCGTTGTCGTTACTTTTTGCTAAATTTGCATAAAATTTGACACATGAAGGTATTGAAATTTGGGGGGACTTCCGTTGGAACAGTTGATAGTCTCCTTAATGTCAAGAATATAGTAGACTCACTTGAGGAGCCGGGCATCGTGGTGGTGTCTGCGCTCGGAGGCCTTACCGACGGCCTTATATCGACTGCCCGTATGGCTGCCGATGGCGATGAGGGTTTTCGTCAAAGCATGAAGTTGATGGCTCAGCGCCATTTTGATATAATCAATACGCTCGTGCCGCGTGAGCACCGCTCCGACGTTCGCCAGACTGTGGCTGAGTTTCTATCGCAGCTTGAGGATATCTATATGGGGGTCTCGCTGATTGGTTGCCTACCCGATAAGGTGCTCAACCGTATAGTCAGTTTCGGTGAGCGCATGTCATCGATAATGGTGGCCAATATACTCCGTGATGCGGAGCATGCCGATCCCCTCGATTTCATTAAGACCAACAAGGAGTATGGCCGCGATGTGCTCGCAGCCGGCCAGACCCGCAAGCTGATAGGGGAGCGCTTTGCCGGTAAACTTCCTCGCACTGTGGTGACCGGCGGTTTTATCTCACGCGATATTTACACCGGTGAGATTACTAATCTTGGTCGCGGTGGCAGCGATTTTACCGCCGCTCTGATTGCCGAAGCTGCGGGTGCGGAAGTGCTGGAGATTTGGACTGACGTAGATGGCTTTATGACTGCCGACCCGCGTATAGTCAAGGATGCCCGTGTCATCGATTTCATGAGCTATACCGAGAGCGATGTGCTTTGCCGTCATGGTGCAAAGGTTATTTATACGCCTACAATTCGCCCTGTAAGGGAGGCCGGCATACCTATGCGAGTGCTCAATACTCACAATGTCGAGGCTCCTGGTACTCTTATCGGTGCGGAAGCGCCTGCCGGCGGGTCTGGCGTATGTGGATTGGCATGCATGAAAGATGTAGCTCTTATCTTGTGCCGTTGCAATGCTGCCTCCGAAGAGAGAATGCAGCAATTGTCTTCTTTGCTCACCAAGCATGGCATAGAGACGGTGTGTGGTGGCCGTAGCCTTGGCAAGCCATTTCTTGCCATCAAGAATGCGGATGCAGACATGGCCGGGAAGGTGCTTGGAGACTATGCCGGCTCTTGCAATGCCGAGGGTGACTGTATGCCTGTATTTGTCGGTGATCTTTCCATGATTACAGTGGTCGGACATGGTCTTGACAATATTGACGGTTTGCGAGATAATCTTGAAAAGTCGCTCGCCGATAATGATATAGATATGGTGGCAGTGAACCATTCGGCCAATGATAATGAAGATTTCTCAGAATTCTTCGTGCCGGCGTCAGGTTCTGCCGATGCTCTGAAATGCTTGCATTCGTGCTGCTTCTAAGAGTTTTTTCTCATAATATTTGAAGCATGGAAATAAAGAATTCTAAATTTGTGATAAGCTCGCCCACCGTCGCCACATGCCCGGCATCTTCGGTGCCTGAATATGCGTTTATAGGTCGATCTAATGTGGGTAAGTCTTCTCTGATCAATATGCTCGTGCGCAACAAGAAGCTTGCAAAAACTTCGCAGTTGCCCGGTAAGACTCTACTTATAAACCACTTCTCCATAAATGATGGAGCTTGGTATCTTGTGGACCTCCCCGGTTATGGATTTGCGGCCCGTGGTAAGGATCAGCGCGAGAAGCTTACCAAGATGATACAGGATTATGTGCTCGACCGTTCGCAGCTCACCTGTCTCTTCGTGCTTGTTGACATACGACACAATCCACAGAAGATTGATATGGAGTTCATGGACTGGCTCGGTGAGCATGATGTGCCTTTTGCTATTGTTTTCACCAAAGCTGACAAGCTTGGTCCTGTGGCAGCGCAAAGAAATGTCGATGCTTATTGCAACGAGCTTAAACTCACCTGGTCTAAGTTGCCCCCGGTGTTTATCACATCGTCGGAGAAGGCCAAAGGGCGCGATGAACTTCTTGATTATATCGACACCATCAATAAGGAGGTGGCGAGCGAATGTGCAAATTCTAACGACATCGAATGATTATGCAGGAGCATCTCGAAGGGAAATTGGAGGGGAATGGACATGCTGGCATACATGGTAAGCTTGATAAGTTCTTGCGCAGCGGCAACCGCCGCGCCGAGGTGATTCGCTTCGCGCTTACCGGAGGTTTCTGCACGGTGCTTCAATATGGCATGTATGTCGTGTTCCTGCACGCTGTTGGTGTGCCGGCTGTGGTATGTACAATCATCAGCTATGCCATCAGCTTTGTGGCCAATTTCCTGCTCTCGAGTTTTTTTACGTTCAAGAGTGCTCCCAATGCCAAAAAAGGACTTGCTTTTACAGTGAGTCATCTCATCAATATGGGCATGCAGACCGGATTCGTGGCAATATTTAAGGGAATAGTAGGCCCTACGTTGGCCCTGCTTCCGGCACTGGCAATATGCGTGCCTCTTAATTATTTCATGGTCAGGTTCGCCTTGAAAAACGAACGCTTCGACTGATTTTGCAAATATATGCTCCATCAGCATAATAATAAGGAGACATAATCATAATAAGGAGACTAACACAATTAAATAACTAAAGATATGAAAGTAGCATTTGCAAGTGATCATGCCGGTTTCGAACTTAAGGAGTTTCTTATCGGCTATATGGAAAGCTTAGGCTATGAATGTGTGGATTTCGGCACCCACTCCACCGAGTCGTGTGACTATCCCGACTATGCTCATCCGTGCGCAAAGGCCGTGGAGAGTGGAGAGTGTGCATTTGGAGTGGCGATGTGCGGTTCCGGCAATGGTATACAGATGACCCTTAACAAGCATCAGGGCATTCGTGCAGCACTTTGCTGGCTTCCGGAACTTGCTGCCTTGGCCAAACAGCACAACAATGCCAATATACTTGTGCTTCCGGCAAGGTTCATAAACAGGGAGGAAGCTGTGAAAATCCTCGATGCCTACCTCGCTGCCGAATACGAAGGAGGACGCCATCAGCGCCGCATCGACAAGATTCCTGATTTTTAACAGACATACCGTAAACGGACTATAATCTGTTATTATGCCGTTCTTGATTAGACTCGAAAATCTGAAGTTCTTTGCCCGTATCGGAGTCTTCGACTTCGAACGTGAAAATGGCAATGACTTCGAAGTTAATGTAAGCCTCAGGGTAGACTCCGGTAGTTTTGTGCCGGAGTCTCTTGATACCACCATCTCGTATGCAGATGTATATGAGGTGGTGGAGGAACATATGAAGCGTGAATGGTTGCTCCTCGAGTCGGTGGCAAAGTCAATAGCCGATACGATTAAGCAAAATTGGCCTCTGTGTTACGATGTGGCGGTGAAGGTGACAAAGATTCATCCCCCTATCAAGGGCATAAATGGTAGTTGCTCGGTGGAATATTCAGATTGAACCACATCGGCGATTAAAAAATAAAATGTGTTTAGCGGTTGATTATTAGTGAAATGTGTTAACTATACCGAAGGTGTGAATAAATTTTGACGAAAAAAATCACCAAAAATTTGGTGGTTTCGATAAAAAGTACTAATTTTGCAATCGCAATCGGGAACGATAGCAAGGCTCCTTAGCTCAACTGAATAGAGCATCTGACTACGGATCAGAAGGTTACAGGT
>CAJUIJ010000138.1 GCA_910586175.1 uncultured Muribaculaceae bacterium
CATTCAAATACCATCAGGTAGGTATCCTATAAGAAGATATTATATAACGGAGATAATATAACATGTCATATTCCAACATAAAGAGATGGCTCGCCTCACTCTCCTACCGCACCGGTGTGATAGTCATTATTGCGTGCGTGATATTCTACATAATATCGTTCGCGCAGATGCTACTTCCTATATCGGTGGCAGCCAAAAGCGCATTATGGGTCATATTTTTCGGACTTGCCAAGACGGCACAATACACAGCCTTGCTGATACTTGGCAAAGCCGGGCTTGAAAGCCTTAAGCGAAAATTCGGCAAATCGAGAGTCTGAGATCCCGCCACGTCTCAATTTATGGTCGTCGGCGGAGCCTCCTCTCTCCCGGTGGCTTCGCAACTGCCTGGTTCTTTGTGTCGTCGCCGGAGGCTCCTCTCTCCCGGTGGCTTCGCAACTGCTTGGTTCTTTGTGTCGTCGGCGGAGCCTCCTCTCCCCCAGTGCGCAATGCAACTCGCGAAGCCTCCGGGAGGGAGGAGCCTCCGGCGACGACCCAAAAAAATAAAATTTATAATTTTAAATTCATTTAGATGGCAGCTAAGCCTATCTTAAAGAATTGCTGGCGATAATCCCATGGACGTATTATCATACCGTCGGCCATTACTATGTCAATATCAATAGGCACAACACCTATTGCACGCATCTCCGCATTTCGTCCGCGCTCAAGTTCGTAAGTCTTAAACAGAGACTCAAGCCCGGCGTAATCGAGCAGAGTGTCAACACAAGCCACCGAATTATTATATACAGACGAGGCACTACACACCACCTCCTTTGACGATATGGCGGGAGTCTCATATACATGAGACACCTTAATATCGCCAAACTCTGCTTGAAGCCACTTGATTGCAGCCTCCACGTTCGCACGGGAGACATTCGAGCCGATGCTCAGCACATAGGTGTGATACGCCTCCATTGTCATTCTATTTCCTCTTCAAAGTGATAAGCGTCAATTCAGATTTGGCGGCTCCTAAGCGAGCAGGAAAACCAACCTCTCCAACACCAATATTCACATACAGGCGCATCGGAGTGCCATCCTTAGCCGTTTTTTCATAAAGGCCTCCCCAATTTTCATAAATATACTGCGCCGGCGACCACTTCCAGTCACCGATTTTAAGCATAGTCTGCATGGCGTGAGTGTGCCCGGCGAGCGACAGGTCAATATTGCTTATATCAGTTGCAACCTGATTCCAATGTTCAGGATTATGTGTGAGCAGAATCTTAAACATATTATCGTTCAGACCATGAAACTTACCCTCCTTGCCGGGATAAGACTTGCCCAAATCTCCGAGCTGGTTGAACGGTGGCTCACCCCAGTTCTCCACTCCAATCAGCACAATAGAGTCTTTGCCCTGCTTTATAAAATCAGACTGATTCTTCAGCATCTTCATGCCGGTCAGTCTAATCATACTGTCGAGTTTCGCTATATCGCGGTTAGCACCGCCAGGCTCCTTCCAGTCTACATATCCGGCATAGTCATGGTTGCCATATATTCCGTATACACCATAAGGAGCCTTTAGACGCGAAAGCACAGGAACGAACGGTTGGAACTCACGGGAACGCTGGTTCACGAAATCTCCTGTAAAAAGAATAATGTCAGGATGTTTGCTATTTATTGAATCAACCAGGCGAGACACAAAAAGAGTATCATTACCCCAAGATCCGAGGTGAGCATCGCTAAACTGTATAATCTTAAAGCCATCAAATGAGGCAGGGAGTTTTTCAGAGACAATCTCCACATCATTAGTCACGATATCATGACGCGTGAAAATGACACCCCACCACATCACCACAAACAATAAAGTTGCCAAAGGCACCCCTATCATCGCCCCGAGATTACGATGCGCATGACAGAAAATACGGCCAACGAGAGAGCAAATGCAATAAACTAACTTGGGGATATAAATGGAGAGAAAAGTATAGAGCATCCACATCTGCGGATATAAATCCGCATCTTCCGAGCGTTTAGGCATGCATAGAAACGCCACGGCAAGGCCCCAGCAAAGCAGCGACAAAATCACCCAAGCCACAGTCGAAGCCGTGCGATACCTGCTGCGCACATACTTTCTGATATCTCGAAGGATGTAGGCATCGGAGCCAAACACCACAACGATAAAAAACAGTATGACCAACCAATTCAATCTCATATCACTCCATTCCTCCAAGTATTGTCTTAAGCTTATTTTTCAAAGGATTGGCATACATGACGAGCATCATCTCCAACATAAACTCACGCTCCTCAGAAGTGAGGTCATCGACTTCGACCTTATCGAGCTGAGAATTGAAATAATTTTCAGCCTCCACACGCTGCTCCGAGGTATACTTGGAGTGGAAACGCTCCACACGATGCAACATGTCGAACGCGATGTAGTTGATGGGGAAAATCTCATAACTACGGTGAATTGCCTGGTCGATCAGGCAACCGACATATTTGGCCGAAGTGTTATTGTCGGGAAACTCACCAAGCTGATCAATCTTGGTATTGATTCGCGGGGTAAGTTGAAAATGCACCCTACCCTTAAATTGCAGCAAGCCCGTCTCCATGCTGAAGAGGTCATCACGCTGCGATTTCTTGAAATTAGGGTCACGGCGCTTCATCAGAAACTCCTTAGCCTTAAGATAGTCATTAGGATCATACTCATATGAGATTGACACAGGCATGAGATTAACCTCCTTAAGACGATTCATAAACGACCCCTCACCACTGAGTGCAAGCATCTTGACAAGCGACTCCTGTGTACGGTCAGAGCTATCTTTGGCACGCCCCTCTCGCTGAGCAATCCATACAGACTCATGTTTTTCAAGAATATCGTGATGAATGTAAGCCGACAGCTTCTTGGCAGCGAGCAGACCCTCACGCAAACCGGTGTTTCGCTTCACTATAAACGACTTGTTAAGACGCACCAAATCATTAATCCAATCGAACACGAGCAGATTGTTTCCAATCGCAACCTCGGTCACCGGCATATTGCGGCGCATGAATGCAAGATTGAGAAAAGAAGCATCGAGCACAATGTCGCGATGGTTGGTGATGAAAACATAATTGAGTGCCGGATTGTAATATTTTACACCACCGAGCGAAATACCCGAAGTGGTTGTCTTGACCAACATCTCCAAAAACGGAAACATGACCTGATGCTGGAAATCATACTTATTTTCAATCTTGAGCAAATCCTCAAGCAGAGGTTGCACGTCATCAGCCGGCATGATGTAATTTATGGCATGAAGAAAACCGGGGTCCTTGACCAAGGTCTTCATCTTCTCATGAAACACATCATCTTCATAAGGGGCTATATCACTGAAGTCTAACTGTTGGGTACTCATTGTCTCTGAATTTCATCTATATTGTTGCGGTTGCGCCACTTGGCAATCAGGCCCTGCATGTCGTCGGGAACAGGGGCTTCGAAAAACATCTCCCGCCCCGTGTCGGGATGCACGAATCCGAGCGTACGTGCATGCAGTGCCTGTCGCGGGCACACCGCGAAGCAGTTATCTATAAAACGTTTGTAAGTGGAAGAAGTATTTCCCTTTAATATTTTATCCCCGCCATAACGAGCGTCATTGAACAGCGGATGTCCTTCATGAAGCATATGCACACGAATCTGATGCGTGCGTCCCGTCTCGAGCACACACTTCACAAGTGTTGTATATCCGAAACGCTCGAGCACTTCATAGTGTGTCACAGCATGTTTGCCTACATTGGGATCAGACATCACAGCCATCTGGAGCTTATTGCGCGGATTACGGGCTATGTTGCCTACAATGGTGCCCTTTTCGTCGGGAAAATCTCCCCACACCAAGGCCACATACTCCCGCTTTGTGGTCTTATGAAAAAATTGCTTGCCGAGCATTGTCTTTGCCTCAGGAGTCTTGGCAACTACAAGAAGGCCGGAAGTATCCTTGTCTATACGATGAACCAGTCCGAGGCGCGGGTCGCTGACATCGTAATCGGGATTGTCACGAAAATGCCATGCGAGTGCATTGACCAGGGTGCCTGAATAATTGCCGTGCCCGGGATGCACCACCAAGCCGGCGGGCTTATTGACCACAAGCAACGACTTATCCTCATACACTATATCAAGCGGGATATCTTGGGCAATAATCTCGAAATCATAACGAGGGCGATCCATCACTATGCTCACCACATCGTCGGGCTTCACCTTATAACTCGACTTGACAGCTTTACCATTAACTATTATGCAACCGGCATCGGCAGCCTGCTGCACACGGTTGCGCGAGGTCTTCTCCATCCGCTCAACCAGGAACTTGTCGACACGCAGAAGCTTCTGACCCTTGTCGGCCACGAAACGGAAATGCTCATACAGTTCACGGCCATCAAGCACGAAAGTGGGTGCGGAAACCTCCGCCCCCTCCTCGTCAGTCATATCCTGACTCCATTCCAACGAATCATCATTATCGATTGCAACAGCCATCAACTAAGTCTTAGAAATATTGTGAATTTTCCTCTTCCTGCTCACTTTCGCTGCCCTGTTCATTGGATTCCGGTTCCTTGGGCATAGGCGTATAGTCGGGTGAATATGACTCCTCACCACCATAAGAACCTTGTTGCCTGGACTCATTATAAGCATCAAGATACTCAAGGTTAGAGAGAGAATCCTGCAAGGCATCCAATCGTCCGTCAGAGACCTCGATTACAATCGTGGCATTGACCGGCACCTTCTGCATCTTATGAATAGGACGCCCATTGGCGAGCACTTTCACCACGCGGTCAGTGGTGCCAAGCACCTTCACGACCTTAACCTTCTTGAAGCCGAGCTCCTCAAACTTCGCCATGGCCTGACGTTCGGAGACACCCTTCAATGCAAGTTCATTCGGGTGATTATCATCATCGAGCACCACCTCTTTAGGATGAACCGTATTGATATAAAGAAAAATCTTGCGGCCCGGCTTCACCACCGACTTGGCGCGAGGGAACTGTTCAATTACAAACCCGGGCTTCATATCCTCACGATAAAGCGAGTCACGGATATCCACCTTAAGGCCGGCATCGTGCAGACGCGATATCGCCTCGGTATAAGACATGTTTTCCACGCCCGGCACACGCACACTACGGCCATGCTTCGTAAAAAGAGCCGTGGCCAGGTAGGCAGCATAAATGCCAAGCGCAGCGATAATCAAGATTATCACCATGTTGGCCAATACCGGATGACGGTCAATAAACTTACTTCCCCAACTATATGAATGGTCAGACTGATTAGTTCTCACGAAATTTTTGGTTTTATGGCCCAAAGTTAACAAATTTTGATGAGATTTAGAGCCGAATTACGATAATTTTTGCTAACTTTGCATTTCGAATGCGGGAAAGCGGTTTCCGCACATACACAAAACGAAATTTAGAGAATGCGCAAATTTCTCCTATTAATACCCTTGATGGCATTGCTGGCCTCATGCACCGAATATACCAAGGTGCTTAAGAGCCGCGATGTGGATTACAAATTCGATTATGCCAAGCGAGCATACGAAGAGAAAAAATATGTACAGGCCTCCACTATATTAGGTGAGATATACACACCGTTGAGAGGCACTTCGAAAGGTGAGGAGGCACTCTATCTCCTCGCCATGTCATATTATGAGAATCAGGACTACGAAAACTCCAACCTCTATTTCAAGACTTACTATCAGCGTTATCCGAAAGGCAAGTTTGCAGAGCTCTCACATTTCTATTCGGGTTATGGATTCTACAAGGATTCTCCCGATGCTCAGCTCGACCAGACCTATACGATTAAGGCGATAGAAGAGCTTAAGAACTTCTTGGAGAAATACCCGAAGAGCGAGAAAATCAAGGAAGCTCAAGATGCAATCTTCGAAATGCAAGACAAACTTACGCTCAAAGAGTTGCAAAACGCACAGCTATACTACAACCTCGGCAACTTCATGGGCAACAACTACGAGTCGGCAGTGATTGTGTCGCGCAACGCCTTAAAGGATTATCCCTATTCAAAATATAAGGAAGATTTTGAATTTCTGATTCTGAAGTCTAAATTTCAGATGGCAAAAAACAGTGTGGACGAAAAGATGGCTGAACGTTACAACGATGTAATAGATGAGTATTACGCGTTTGTCAACAATTATCCGGAGACCAAACATTCAAAAGAGGCAGAAACAATCTTGAAGATAGCCCAATCGCACGTTAACAAATAAACGGCGTTAGGGTTGCCACGAGAAGATAAGACTTCAATACCCGACAGACTACAAAGAAAAAGGAGACGTCGAAGAGAGATGGACACAATAAGCCACCTATCTTTGTGCGTCTAATAATAAAACATAAAAGCATTTATGGATTATAAGAAAACCAACGCACCGCTCACCACAGTTACCCGCGACATGATAGCCATGGCAGAACAGACGGGCAATGTATACGAGACCGTGTGCATCATCGGTAAGAGAGCCAACCAGATTTCGATGGATTTGAAAAAGGAACTTGAGAAAAAGCTCCAGGAGTTCACATCGTCGGCCGACAATCTTGAAGAGGTGTCTGAAAACCGCGAGCAGATTGAGATTTCCCGTTATTACGAGAAACTCCCGAAACCCACGCTCCTCGCCACTCAGGAATATGTGGAGCACAAGCTTTACT
>CAJUIJ010000139.1 GCA_910586175.1 uncultured Muribaculaceae bacterium
CCAAAGCCCCAACAGCTAATGTTGCACAAGGAAAGAAAGGAAATTGGCTACGCGTCGCGAAGGCACCGGTTACTTGCGCTTGCGTAAGTAGCTGAGTGTCTCGCGAAATACTTCAGCTTTCAGGCTCCACATTATAAGCGAGTAGAGAGCTGCCGCCATTGTCATCTTGACAATTAACGATATCCAAAGATTAGTCAGGCTGACGGTGGCAATATATGTAACCATCATCACAATCGCAGATATTAGCGCAAAGGGTGCTATATCTTTGACGAATTCCCAAAGTGTGAGTCCGATGCTGCGGCTCACGAACCGCTGCCATACGATTAACCATATGGCATTGATGACGGAATATGCCATAAGCATAGTCTCCAATCCGAACCTGAATGTCACGACCAACGATACCAATTGCGCGCACCCCAGGCCAATGGTATTCCATAGGTATATGTCGGGGTGCCGCATAGCGTTGAACAGGTTGCCGCACAGCACACCTATAGGCAGGAATGCCGCGCCGGCGCATAATATCTGCATCACAGGCACGCTGTCGAGCCATTTGTCGGTAACGGCAATCACTATAAGCTCTTTCGATACAAGGGCAAGCCCGAACATGCAGGGAAATGATACAAAAGATGTGAAACGCAGCAGCTTGCGAAACACTCTCAGGAGCCGCATACCATCGTCGGCAGCCTCGCGAAGCACCGGTTGCCCCACACTGTTGATGGTGCCGCTTATCGTGCCATAGCCCATGGTGGTCCATTTGTTGCCCTGGGTATAGAATCCGGTGGTGCGCATGCCGTAAAAGCGGCCGAGAAGCACCGCAAAGATGTTTGTGTTGACAATGTTGAAAACAGAAACCGCCAATTGCTTCATACTGAACGACAACATGCCGCGCAATGCTCCCGGCTTGAACGACAGCGTAGGTCTCCATCCGGATATCTGCCATAGCAACAACGAATTGACTCCTACATAAGTGACCGTCTGAAATGCAAGTGACCAATATGATAATCCGCATATGGCAGTCACGACTCCCACTATGCCCGATATGGTCAATGCTGTGAGTTGTGCCTTGGTGCGCTGTTTCACCATCAGGTTGCGAAACATGTAGGCAGCCGGCGCAGAGGCTGTAGAGGAGAGAACAAAGCCTGCAAACAGGAATCTCGAAAGGTCTATCATCTCGGGCTGTCTGTAGAAATCTGCAATCAACGGTGCGCAGAGCCACAACACTGCATAGAGGGTGAGACTCATTGCAATGGAGAACCAGAAAAGCGCGTTGTAATCATCGCGTGTCGCATCACGCTTGTTTACAATGGCGAGTACAAACCCGCTCTCAGAGAAGACTCCGGCCAAGGTGGAGAAAATCACCAGCGAACCCACTATGCCATAATCGGAGGGAGTGAGTATTCGCGAGAGAAAGAGGCCGAACACCAAGTTTAGCACCTGCACACCTCCGCTCCCGATAGCACCCCACGCTATTCCCTTGGCAGTCCGTGATTTCAGATTATCATCCATTGCAAGTATGTGTTAAGTCAGAGTTACGAAGTCAGAGTTATGAAGTCAGAGTTATGAAGTCAGAGTTATGAAGCATTATAAGTGTTTGTATGATAGTCGGCTATGCTTGCTAAGGACGGGGCACCGGCAGCAGACGCGACACTGCTCCCCGCACTCGGCTCAGCAATTTTCGCTTGGCGGGGGCATCAGGTTTGTTCATATTGCTCTGCATGTCGGCACATGCCCGCTTGAGGTTGGCCACCAGATCAGGGCGGTCGGCAAATTCCTCTATCAGATGCTCGCGCACATCTATCGCCATCTGTATGCGTGCGTTCTTCTCGGTCATGGTCCATATTGCCTCAGCAGAATGACGATATACCCCCATGGGACGTTTGAAGAAGTGGATGGTATTTTCAGGTCTTGATGCAGCAAACAGCATGTGCATTGCGTAGTCGAGCAGCCTTACATCGCCCAACCACTCCGGCAGATTGTCAAAATCAAGAAGCGACATGCGCGACAGTACGCTCATGTTGGTTATCACGTTGCGCTGCGACAGGTCGTAGGCATTATGTATCTGCATGGCTCTCCCTCCGCCGTTGCTCAGGCTCATTTCGCCGCTACCTTCATAATAGTTTATCACCCGATGAAAGCATATGGCACATTCAGGATGCTTCTCCATGTAGCTCACCTGACGCGCCAACTTGGTGCGGCAGGTCCAATAGTCATCGGCATCACACATAGCCAAGTATTTGCCTCTGCAATGACGGAATGCCGCCAGATAATTCTTCTGCACGCCGAGGTTTGATTCATTGCGATGATACTCCACTATGTCGGGATATCGGGCTGCCCATTTAGACACGATTGCCTCGGTGTCGTCGGTCGAAGCATCGTCCGATACTATCAGCTGCACCGGAAACTCCGTGCGCTGGTTCACAACCCCTCTGATTGCATCCTCTATATATTTTGCGCTGTTATAGGCCACCATCACCACGCTGACCATGGGCCGGCCATCAATGGCATCGCCGGCACTCTCTTCAACAGTTGCTGTCATCCTCTTATTCTCTTTTTGCAAATTTACCAATTTATTTCCGCTCCACCAAATAAGAGCACGTCTCATACAAAATTTGCCCATAGGGGCAACGTGGCAATCGCTTATGCCATCGCGACCTCTATGGGCAAATTTTGTATGTCAAGAATCCGGTTGTTATTCCTTGGCGCGGCAGCTGTCCCAGATCAGATAGCCAATCAGGAGCAGATAGGCCACGCAGCCGAGTATCTGCGTCAGCTCCATGCTGCCGGGGGTGGTGTATTCGAAGCCTGCGAAACGGGTTATGGCTGCGAATACCCCGAAGAGTGCACCGCCGGCGATAAGGCCTGACGAGAGCAATGTGCCCCGATCGCGGCGTGCATCATTTACTGCTTTAGATTTTGATGAGTTGCTCACGAAGTAGGATACGGCGCCACCCACAAGCATAGGTGTGTTGAGCGACAATGGTATGAACATGCCCAAGCAGAATGCCAATGCCGGCACGCCGAGCCAGTTGAGTATAAGAGCTAAGATTGCACCTACCATGTAGAGAATCCAGGGAGTGTCGCCACCCATCATAAGCGGTTCTATCACCTTGGCCATGGCGTTGGCCTGAGGTGCGACGAGGGCATTGTCGCCCGTGAAGCCGTACACCTTGTTGAGCACGATTATCACGCCACCCACTGTAGCGGCCGATACCAGTGTGCCGAGAAATTTCCAGGTCTCCTGCTTTTTGGGTGTAGAGCCAAGCCAATAGCCGATCTTGAGGTCGGTCACGAAGCCGCCGGCCATAGAGAGCGCCGTGCACACCACACCGCCAATCACCATTGAAGCTACTATGCCGCTTGTGCCACTCAGACCTATGCCTACAAATATCGCCGAGGCGATGATAAGGGTCATCAGTGTCATGCCGCTCACGGGGTTGCTACCCACGATTGCGATGGCGTTGGCCGCCACGGTGGTGAAGAGAAACGCGATAAGCGTAACGACTGCCCAGGCCACCAATGCCTGCCAGAATGTGTTGATAACGCCAAACCAGAAGAATATCAGCACCGCCACAAGAGCGATTACGATGAAGAATACGACTTTCTTCATGGAGAGGTCAATCTGCCAACGCATCTCGCTCGCTTTGGATGCACCCCCCTTGAACTCGCGTCCGGCAAGACCCACGGCGTTGCAGATTATGGGCCAGCTCTTCACTATACCTATCACTCCTGCCATAGCGATACCGCCGATACCGATCATGCGGGCGTAGTCTTTGAATATCGCGTCGGGCGACATGGCTGCAAATTCTGCCGACCCATAAGTGCCGAGCAGGGGTATGACTATCCACCATACGAATATAGAGCCGGCGAATATCACGAAGGCATATTTAAGGCCCACAATGTAGCCCAAGCCCAAAAGTGCAGCTCCGGTGTTGCAGCTGAGCACCAGTTTGGTCTTCTCCATGATAGTGTGTCCCCATGATGACGCAGTGCTTGTCACAGTCTCTGCCCACCAGCCGAATGTGGCCACGATATAGTCGTAGATACCACCTATCAGCGATGCCACTACAAGTGTCTTGGCCTGACCTGACTTTGAGCTTTCTTCTGCGTCTGAAGCCATGCCCGACACAAGCACCTGGGTAGTGGCCGTGGCTTCGGGGAACGGATACTTGCCGTGCATATCCTTCACGAAGTATTTGCGGAACGGTATGAAGAACAATATTCCCAATATGCCGCCAAGCAGCGAGCTGAGGAATATCTGGTAGAAATTCACCACGATGTCGGGATATGTGCCCTGCAGGATGTAGAGTGCAGGGAGGGTGAAGATGGCTCCGGCCACAATCACGCCCGAACAGCTTCCTATCGACTGTATGATGACATTCTGTCCCAGGGCGTTCTTCTTGCCCAAGGCGTTGCTAAGACCCACGGCGATGATGGCGATCGGTATGGCTGCCTCAAACACCTGGCCTACCTTCAGACCCAAATAGGCGGCTGCCGCGCTGAATACGATGGCCATGAGCAAGCCCATGCCTACCGAATAAGGCGTAACCTCCTTCTGGTCGTGTGCCGGTTTCATCACCGGCACATACTGTTCGTCGGCCGCCAACTCGCGAAACGCGTTCTCTGGCAAGCCGGTCTCAGTTGTGTAAACTTTCTCGTCTTCGTTCATGTATTATGGTTTTTAAATAAAATTATGCCTGATGACGTTTCGCAAAAGTACGAAAAAAAACCGAAAGTCCTAATGACTTCCGGTCTTTTTTATGAAGTATTGTGGCGCTATGCGCAAGTATTAATACACTTTCTTGATTTTCTTGTAACCGTATACTGCGCGGTCGCCAAGTTCCTCCTCGATGCGGAGAAGCTGGTTGTACTTGGCCATACGGTCAGAACGGCTTGCACTACCGGTCTTGATCTGACCTGCGTTGGTTGCCACTGCGATGTCGGCGATTGTGGCATCCTCAGTCTCACCCGAACGGTGTGAGATAACGGCGGTGTAGTTGTTGCGCTGTGCCATCTCTACGGCGCGGAGTGTCTCGGTGAGTGAGCCGATCTGGTTCACCTTCACGAGGATTGAGTTGGCGCAACCCTCAGAGATGCCGCGTTCGAGATATTTCACGTTGGTCACGAAGAGGTCGTCACCCACGAGCTGGCAACGGTCGCCGATAAGCTCTGTGAGCTTACGCCAGCCTTCCCAGTCGTTCTCTGCCATACCGTCCTCGATTGAGTCGATAGGATATTTGTTGATGAGCTCTTCCATATACTTAGCCTGCTCGTCGCTGGTAAGTGTCTTGCCGTTCTCCTCTTTCTTAGTACCGTTGTTGAGGTGTGAGTAGTGGTACTTGCCATCCTCGTAGAACTCAGAAGAAGCAACGTCAAGACCGATAGTGATATCCTTGCCGGGCTCGTAACCTGCTTTCTTGATAGCCTCCATGATTACATTGAGAGCATCTTCAGTGCCTTCGAGCTTCGGTGCGAAACCACCCTCGTCGCCTACTGCAGTGGCGAGACCACGGGCTTTAAGCACGCTCTTGAGGTTGTGGAATACCTCTGTGCCCCAACGGATAGCCTCCTTGAAAGTAGGAGCGCCCACCGGACGGATCATGAACTCCTGGAAGCAGATAGGTGCGTCAGAGTGTGCACCACCGTTGATGATGTTCATCATCGGCACGGGGAGTACATATGTGTTGCATCCACCGATATAACGGTAGAGCGGCATGTCAAGATAGTTAGCGGCTGCCTTGGCAGTGGCGAGGCTCACACCGAGGATAGCATTGGCGCCGAGGTTTGACTTCGTAGCTGTGCCATCGAGCTTAAGCATGATCTCGTCTACACCGATCTGGTCGAGTGCGCTGTGGCCAATGAGTGCCTCTGCGATCGGGCCGTTCACGTTGGCTACTGCCTTCTGAACACCTTTGCCCATGTAGCGGCTCTTGTCGCCATCGCGGAGCTCGAGTGCCTCGTTCTCGCCTGTCGATGCGCCGCTCGGCACTGCTGCACGGCCCATTACGCCGCTTTCAAGAATCACATCTACTTCGACTGTCGGGTTGCCGCGTGAGTCAAGTATCTCACGACCGATAACTTTTTCAATTCTCATGTCTTTGTTATTTTATTTGGGTTCTTTTTTTATTTTGATTTTCTCAATTCAGATTAATCAATTGCATGAATCTGTCTCTATCATATGTTTCTATGAGACACACTCTCAGGGTGCCCGGTGATGGCGGATACTCATCACTCGGACCATGGTGCAGAACTTGCACTTCTCCGCTTTTTTTAGTAATTTTACGAAGCTTTAGTCTTGCGCTCGCACCGGCCCATGGCTTCTTTGTGCTTTCGCACTGCAAAGTTAACAATTTTTTCTCAATTTGAGGATATTGAATTGACTATATTTTAATAATTTTAACCATGCTTCAGACTCCCGGCGGCCGTTTGTCGGCCAAGGCTCTCGATTTGCTCCCTTTTGAGCCGTTGCCCATACAGCGCACGGTGCTTTGCGCTGCCGCCGATTTCGCCGCCGCAGGTGGCCCACGCGATGTGTTTGTGCTCAATGGATATGCCGGTACCGGCAAGACAAGCCTCATGGGTGCGCTGATTGCCGGCA
>CAJUIJ010000140.1 GCA_910586175.1 uncultured Muribaculaceae bacterium
GGGCCTATCACAGTTATTTTGCATATTATCAAAACTCATCCGGCCAATGGGAAGAAAAGCAGCTAACTAATGATAATAGCAAAGCCAAAGGATCTATTACGATTGAGTCAAGTAACCGTAATTTTTTGATTCTTGCAAAAGATAACAATTATACAGGTTATTATGGTTGTCCTGGCAATTACACGATTACAGCTGTAAATGTTGGCGATAATTGGAATTCTCTATCTAATGCTAACAACAAGAAAGATTGGGTAGTTGTAGAAGCAGGAGAATATGATATTGAAGTTGAGCTTGAGAGCGACACTTGGGGTAATGCGCCATCTCAGTTCAAGATGACCAAGAAGTCTCAGGATTCAAAAGTCTTTTACTTAGGTGGCAAATGGATGGAAAATCAGAATGCTGAATTGACTCAAAACACGATTCCTCTTTATGCCAACAGTGACTATACATTTACAGCAAGTGTAAATGATTACTTCCGCTTTTTCACGAAAAAAGCAGACGGAAGCATTGATGCATGGATTGGCCCCCAGGAAACTGTAAAATTAAATGATTCCAATACCGATGGTTCAACAACCTTTACTACCGGTGGTAATTCTAACACATTTGATTTTGAGGTAGCCGGAACATATACTATGCATATCGTGTCATATGATGGTAATAAGAGTGTTACTTTCACAATAAAGAAGAAAGAGGGTGGCGAAATCGACCCGCCGGTAGTTGGTGACTCACCCTACAATTACTACCTGTACCTCAGAAGCAACGAATGGATTCCTTTTGAATACTCTGATGGTGTTTACTCATTGCATAAATCCGTTCAGAACAGGAACTTCTGTATAGTTGCCTTAGATAAGAACAAGACTCCGAATAGCAATAATGTTAGCGACCAGAAGATTTACACCAACACTGCAACTTTGGAGGCTGGCTCTAAGGACTATCCCTTAACTTTGAACAATACAGGAAACATTGAAAATAATCAGTTCTGGGGAGGCAATGTTGATGATAGCGAATTTGAGCTGACTCTCGGCACTGACTATCTCCCGACATCTGTCAAAATCACTGTGCCGGAGAAAGAATACGTCCCGGCTGAAGATTACTACTTCATTGGCGACCTGAACGACTGGTTCTCTACCGAGTTCTCGCAGATTGAGGGTGGTGCGACAAGCATGGAATTGTTTGATGCTGACAAGGAGAATTGGAAGTTCCGCAAGGCTGCTGCATCTGATTTGGTAGATGTAAACAGCGACTACCTGAGCGGTCTTGAAAGCCTTGATGGCTGGTATGTGTTTGACAAGTTCCCTAAAGTTGACGGCAAGATTACACTCAGCGGTCAGTTCCAGGTATCGAGTGGCGGTACACATGTTTGGTCAGGAGCCGAGGTCTTCGGTCTTTGCTACGACAATGTCGCTCCTAAAGATAAAAATGATAATTACAACCTCAATATAAATGCTTCAAAGGATGTTCTGAAAACTCCAATCACAGCCGATGATATCACAAGCGGAAATGTGTTCAAGAGCATTCACCGACGCGTGAATGGTCAGCCCAATGTATCGTTTGCAAACTTCCACCTTGACTGCAACGCAGTGGCAAACGCCAAGGTATTCTTCAAGCCAAACTTCGAAGGTAAGGCAGAACTTGTGGTTACCGGCGATCCGAAAAACTACTATGTGTTCTACTATGCCGGCGAAAACGGCCACAAGCCGGAGGGTTCTGACGTGACAGTGAATCATGAGGAAAATGGATCTGACAAGAAGATAACCGCAAAAATCAACTCCGGTAAGCCTAACACCAACAACTACTTCCTCCCCAGTATCTTGTA
Source organism: uncultured Muribaculaceae bacterium (assembly GCA_910586175.1). Classification (GTDB taxonomy): domain Bacteria; phylum Bacteroidota; class Bacteroidia; order Bacteroidales; family Muribaculaceae; genus Lepagella. The sequence continues at coordinate 1,817 of CAJUIJ010000140.1, forward strand.
TAATGTAGAGGTGCCTTCTGTAGATAAGGACGGCAATACAGTTGCTCATATGAATGTCGGCAATGGCATAGAGATGACGAAGATTAAAAACTTCGCGACCGAATACTACTACAACGGCTCGGATGCTTTGGAGATTAAAAATCGTGTGGAGAAGCTTATGACTACTTATGGCATCGACAAGGATGTAGCCGAAGGTCTCGTAAAGGGTTATCTTCCCAATGGCCGCGTTTGCTCTGACTTCTCTTATCTCTATATCACCAAGGTGCCTAACGGCTTCGAGAACCCCGCCGGATGGAAATACAACCTCAAGGTGAACAGCGAGGTCTATTCACCCGACAACGAGAAGAGCGTAGTTATCGCCACCAACCATATCTACTTCCTCAAGAATATCGGTGGTGTGGCAATCCATATCAACGATACCGAACTGATGAATTCCGACAAGCTGAAAGACTATGAGTCGAAGTATTACTATCGCGTGTACTATTCAGCTTCTACCGCACAGACTGCTTCAACCGACGATTCTTACTCAATCCATGTGGTGGATCACTATGCCAACAATGTGATTGGAGAGGGGGGCGACAAGGAGATCTACAATTCCAAGGATACAAGCAAGCAGCGCAAGAAGACTCTCGTTGATTATAACGAGGCCGGTAATTGGGCTGTGAGCGATGCCGATGCTTATGGATGGAAGGAACTGAACCCCGTGGCACCCGAAACCGAGGGTTACACTTGGCACAATGCCGTTGAAAACCACGGCAACTTCGAGAATGGCAAGGTGTGGCACATGAACCTTGTGGAGAAGGAGACAGAGATGGCCCGTCTGCTCGTTCCTGACCGCTACAACATGTCTTACGTTCAGATTCTGAGCATCCTCACTCCGAAGAATGCCAAGAAGTCGGCTCCCCGCCGCGCAGCTGCCGCCAATACCGACGTAAACCTCAAGAACGTACTTGACGAGGCTCGCAACAATGGCGCAATCATCAGCTATGCTCCCGGTTCGCTCGACTTCGACAATGACGAGTATCACCACCCGTTGCAGGCTAACCACCTCTTCCGTGTGCTCACTGCCGACCAGAATGTATGGACAGGTATAGAGAACATCGAGGATGACGTGATTACTGACGTCACCTTCCACTGTGTTCCCGATGAAGTCATCCTCGATGCTCTCGATGCCTGTCCATACGGCAGCATTGTTATCGAGTACATAGTATAGGTGGTTACCCTGGAGCGGGTGGTGGAATTTGTCGTTGTCGAACGAAAGCTCACCCGGCTCGATACTCACGTGGTCGGCCTTATCGAGTGCAACTGTCATGTCGGGAGCTTCGGTTGTCGCGATTTCAGATCCTTCAGCTGCACGAGCGGCCTTCATACGCATAGGGTTATCAGCATTGTCTTTCTTGAAGTAGCAAGCGAGAATCTGAATGTAGGCGTTGCTGAGTTCCTTGGGGATGCGCTGACGACGCATGCGGTCAGAACTCTGCACCCAGCAGATGTGCCATTTCCTATCTTCTTCAACTTTGCCGGAAAGGTTACCCTCTTCGATTTTCCATTTATCACCTTTGTCCAACATTTCCTGTGAGATAGTGGCATTCACTTCCTCTGGTGAAGCATATGCGTTGAGCGGCTTCCATCCGAACTCGAGGTTGCGGCCTGTCTCCTGAAGGGTCGGCTTACGTGCATCGACACCTGACTTATATGCTGTGTGCTCTTCTTCGATGATATTGCCCGGCATATGCTTGGCTATCTTGATCTCATAGCTGTTGCCATCCGCTGAAGGTGTGGAGTAATAGACGCGATAGTAATACTGCACGTCAAACTCGCTCATTGGAGTCTTCTCACCTGTCTCATCATCTTCCACATAGTATTTATCTGTCATGAACTCGTCATCGTTGACATGTACGCTCACACCGTTGATGGTGGGCATGAAGTAGATGTGGTTGCATGCGATTGCCACAGGCTTTTGGAGGTCGTCGCGGCTGAATGCCTTGGGGAGCGAGAGGGTGTACTTCCAACCTGCGGGATTCTCGAAGCCGGCAGGGATACGGGCAATGTATAGATGCTCGAACGAACCTACCAAACGACCGTTGGGGAGCACCCCTTCATTGGCTATCTTATCTGCTACAACGTCGTCAATGCCGAGTCCTGTCAGGTAAGTATATATTTCTTCAGGAGAATAGTCATTTCTCTTGAATTTCTCAACCTTTATAAGTTTAGCACCCTCCTCTGAATACATGTGCTTATTGGCTGCGTTGCCACATGAATTCATTGTGTAGTTAGGAATTTTATCATTCCCAAATTTTACACCCGGAAGGAAGTAGTTGTTTGTATTGGGTTTACCCTCATTGATCTTGGCTATAACTTCATCATCACCGCCATCGTTTTTTGTATTTGCATAGAACACGAAGAAATGACGGGGACGGCCTGAAATTATTATGTCAGGATTGTCGCCGGGCTTGAAGTAAATTTTAGCATCCGCCACAGCGTTGCACTCCATATGGAAGTTAGGGAATGTGCCCCCTGTGCCAACAGGTCGCTTCTGAATACCTAAACCTTTCTCCGAGAACTTAATGTTACCGGTAATCATATCATCTGTGATACGAGTTTTGTGGTATTCCTTAATTCTCCAGTGATTATCCTGGTGGTTAGGGTCATTATCATTGTCATCTTTCTTATTCCAATTATCTGCGGTCATAGATGTGCCATGTCCATACACATCGGCATTAGTCCATATATTCACGCTTCCACCGCTTGAAATCTGGAACTGGCCTGAGAGCTGCTTGCCGGGGAAACCGTCAAATACATACCAGTCGGTATCAACACCCTCAGGCTTTTCGTCAGTATCTTTCACCTTGCGGAATTTCCATGCATCGCGCTCGGCCAAGAACTTGCCCATGTTGACTTCTTTTGGGGCAGTCGGGTCTTCAAATTCCAGAGAATACCAGTCATTCATGTCGCCCACGAAGTAGTAGGGAGTGTCATTCTCAACTTCCTCTATATAAGTAAGCGTGAACTTCACCTCAAAATCGTTCCAGCTTGTCACTTGAAGTTCGTATACACCGTTATTTTTCACAGTATATACCTGATTGCTTTTGCCAATAGTGTATGCTCCCTGGTTGTTCGACATTGAGAGATGAATATCCTCATTAGTTGACGGGCCTATCCAATGATTGTCAGCCGTGCCAAACTCCCTGTTTGAGAAACGGAACATGCCCCCGTCGTTGCTATATTTTGTGAAGCGCACCTTGGTGAATTTGTCGTCATTGTCAAGCTGAAAGTCAGGAGATGTAAGGTTGCCTTTGAAGTCTGCACCGAGGTAGAGGTGCTTCTGCGGCTCCTGATAAGTCATTGTGAACTTCACGGTCTTTGCACTTTCATTGTACTCATTTATTGAGATAGTGTAAGTGCCTACTTCCTTAAACTCGTATACTTGATCTCTCGCCACGGCAGTCAGCTCATATAAGCCGTTACAATGATCATTGGGTATAATAGTCCAGTTACTGTTATTTCCAGTATTTGCACCGATTTTATTTTTATCTTTATCGTAGAAACGGAATTGCTTTCCGGCCTCAGGGACTACAATCTTATAATCACCATATTTGCCGGTAGACGCATTGCCGGGTATTTGAGCCGGATTATCCCAATTTCCACCCTTGTAGCTACCACCTATATATAGAGCTGGAAGTTCAGCTTCTATTTCAGGAGTGGTGATGGTGATATCCTTCGGAAGTTTATCATCCCCAAGAGTGATTACAAATGTGTAATTGCCACCCTTGTTGGGGAGTATGATGTTCACATTGTTGCCTTTTACCAAAGTATATTTGTTTGTGCCGGCTGCAATCGCTTTACCATCGTTGGCTATTATATACCAACCTTCTTGCGAACCATCACTTTGTTTGTTGACACTGATACCGAACTGACCGTTTGCGTTCATGTTGCGGGTGAGAGTGGCGACGCCGTCTTTGAACTCGAGTTTCTCGGGGTTATTCCAGTCGCGGCTACGCATGAAATAGTAATCGTATTCAGATGTTGTCACATCACCACCACTGCCAGCAGTGGTTACGGTAAATACAGCAGGAGACTTCGAGAAATCAACTTTGAAAACGTATTCACCGGCAGCAAGTTTCCATGTGCTTGAATCTCCTGTACCGGCTGCCCATGCCTTAACGTTGGATGTTACAACGTTATTTGTCAAAGTTAAAGTTTCCGAACCATCTTTAGCATCATCTGAAACGGGTCCATAACGGAGTCCGGAATTCACCGTGGTCCAATCATCATTGTTAGATCCTTTATTTTCAGCGAAACTGAAACTACTTTCTTGTTTTAAAGTCACCGACTTTGTGAAGACTCCATTATTGGGAGCACCCATGTCAATCGGACTGCTCGCATCCCACTCGTTGCCAATACCAAACAAATAAAGATTTGACGGAGCAGACGAAACATCGCCACCTTGAGAGGCAGAATACATCTTGAATTGCTTGGGTTTTGAGTCACTCTCGACTTCAAGCTCAATGGTATATGTGCCGGCAGTTTTTACTATATAATGAGTTCTATCATTCTGAGTGAGAGCATTCCATCCGGTAGTAGAAATGTTCTTGTCTGAGGCATTCCGGGAACATGCAAAATAATCATTGTTTGCTTTTATTTCAAGCTGATTAGAATCACTCGTAGTAGTGATTTGGCATGTATAATTACCATTAGCCTGCTTTACAAGTATTGGCTGCTGCCAACCATTGCCAGTGTTGTAATTGACACTGTAAGTATCGTAGGCGA
>CAJUIJ010000141.1 GCA_910586175.1 uncultured Muribaculaceae bacterium
CAATACGAGTTACCTGCACCTATGATGTATGGCTCGAAAGAGAAGTATCAGAGGATGTTTACAATCAGTTATGCGACCTCTATGACAATCACAACGGAGAAATCAGTGACGGAGAGCTGCACCACTCAAAAGCTCTTGATTGGCTTGGAAGTAATATCTCTGAATCCGATGCTCTGAACTGGAGTTACAACATTGATGAACTGGAAGAAATATGACCACCCCGATAATAGACCCCTCGACTCAAAAGGCAATTGACGATATTGAATATCTAAAGCGCAAGATAATGTGTGACTATTCAGGTATACCAAAGGAAATATTTCTTTATAATCTTCCCAAGCGTACAAAACCTTCAAAATGGCAACGTTTCAAGGCTTGGATTAAAAGCAAATTAAAATGAATGAACCGATTATCGACCCCTCGACCCTTTGCGAGGGACAGAGAGAAGCAATCAGAGAGCAATACAGCATCAATAAAAGTATCACTCCGAGTGAAATTCAAAATGCCTATCAGATTGGGATAGTACAAACATTTGAGTGGCTTTTCGGCAAGGACTTTTTTGAAAAAGGAGAATGATATGGCATTTGTAGCAGTAGACAAGGACGGTAGCGAAAATCTATTTGACCAAGTTAAACCTTATCGTGACCGTTCTTTGGGTTGTTGGTTCCCATATTATGATAAAGATGGTGAAACTCATCCCTGGATTGAACTCCCCAAAGGCTCAATCCGCAAACTAATCGGCAGAGAGCTGACATGGTTGGATGAACCCGTAGAACTTAAAGGAGAATAATTATGAAAGCAAGAGTAAAAGCAACCGGTGAGATAGTTGAAGTTGAAAAGAATGGATTTGGCAACATCTACTCAGCAGGTGATGGAAATCATTATTTCGGCACAGACCTTGACTTCAACCTTGACCCGCCCCATCCCGAAGCGACAATCAGCGGGTGGGTGTGCAGGGATAAGGATGGGACATTATGTCTCTATTATAAGAAACCCATGAGAGGCAAAGAAGAATGGTTCGGCAATTATGACCGTCAGCTTCCAGAAGACTCCTTCCCCTCCCTCACATGGCAGGACGAACCAATCGAAGTAGAAATAACAATCAAACCGAAGAAACAATGAAAGATAAAGAATTTGAACTTTTCAAGTCAATACTCGACCAGATGCACAAGGCAGGGATGACTTATGAAAACGTAATAGCCCTCGCCAACAACATCATATTTGAAGTCTGGAAGCAAATGGGAGCAAGACGCGACTTTATTGATAAAATAGTCGGAGGTGTCACAAAGCCTTTAAGACAAGCAATGATAGAATATATAAACAAGCAATCCAAATGATCGACCAAGAACTACAGCAGATTGCAAGAGAGCTTTCTAAAGAAGCATCGTCATATAGTCCCGTCAAAGTAGAGTCGCCCAAAGGTACATACTACGACTACTCTTATTTGATAGAAAAAGCGATAAAACGTATTCTCCGTACCCACTGCATCGTCAGCCGGGAGAAAGTGATAAGTGAAATAAAGGCTGCCCAAAATGAACTCAATCAACCATCGAAGCCAATGCTTAAATTCACACTTGGATATGTGCTTGGTCTATTGCATAATCTCTTCGGTACAGAACTATTTGAGGAAAGGAGCGAGAAATGAATACAACCGCCCCGAGTAGCGCAAAAAAACTTGCCACGGCTGAATACCTATTAAAGATAATTAAAGCCATCGGCATTACGCAATCGGCATTTGCCAAGCGTATAGGTGTGAGCCAACCCAACTTTACAGACATGCTCAAAGGAAGAAGGTCTTATCCGAAACACATCGTTTTGCGGATGGAGCAGGAATTTGGCATACCATTCAAGAAGTTTATGGCCATGGCTCTCAAAGAGAGTGTTTATGATTGGTACGAACAAAACAAAAACAACAAAGACAATGAATAAAGAAGATTTTGTCTCGTATGAGATAGCGGTCAAGCTCAAGGAATTGGGTTTTGACTGGGAATGCTACGAGTTTTGGGACACCTCAATAAGTGATGAAGGCACACCCATCAAGATACGCAAGACCACGCAAGAACCAAGGACTTCCGTTATGTCGGAGCGCAATTCAATATTGGAATCAATGGGCTGTGAGCTTATCACCGCGCCCACAATGGCCAAGGCTCAGAAGTGGCTGAGAGAAATTGTTGGTATCTATGTAGGTGTAAATACTGCAATCCAAATCCGCAAATGGCAGTTTTATCTTGACGATTTAAACCAACATATAAATCCGCATGACGCAGAGTTGTTGACTCGATGCCCTGAAGATATGCAGGATGAATACGACAAGGAATACTTCGACACCTACGAATCCGCGCTCTCAGCCGGAATAACCGCCGCACTCGAAATATTGACCGACCAAGCATCGGTAGGGGCGTGATTTATCACGCCCACCGATATCACACGCCGACATCACCAAGAAATCCCCAAAACAAACTGCATAGCGGTTTTGGAGTAGTGAAAGCCCAAAGGGCAAACCAAAACTTAAAGCCACCGACCAATCACTGCACACTAATTTTGAAATTGATGAAAAGCCTAATCCCAAGTTCAAGGAAACACGACCTCGTCTTCCACAGCGACGGACGCATCGACATCTCTGCCAAAATAGCCAGAGTCCTCTCGCTCAATCCCGGCGACATAATCGGAATCTCAGAAGAGCAAGGCGAATGGTTCCTGCACGTCAGGCTACGGGCAGGATGCTACTCCGGACGGCACGATGGAAAAGTATTCCCCACCGCCAGAGGGCGCGGCACATGGCGCACGCAATCCGTCAAGATGACATCCGCAATCCTCAAAGCCTCCTCTTCTGCCGGACCGCTACGCCTGCCATGCGGCCAGCCGATAATACGCGACAACAATAAATACATAACAATAATACACCACATAAAACTATGACCACCGAAATAAAATACCTCGGAATGTCAACAGTCCCCTCCGACTACGACTCACCCGACGGCGAACTCCATCTCCCCATCAACACCGTCCATGAAGACGGTGCCCTTCGACCTATCCTTTCCAACACCCCTCTATTCAATATCAGGCAGGGTACTCTCAGCACCCTGCACCATGTCCCTACCGGAGACCACTGCATATTCTCAGTCAACAAGCCGGATGGATCCATTGACCTGCACTGGACACCTATGCCGGACACATTCCCCGCCCCCGACTTCTCTCCATCCTCCACTAACCGCTTCGGAAACATACCCAACATCAGAGACCTCAAAATTATCGGCAACGTCATAGCAGTCGCCACTTCCCAAGGCATCCGTTATTTTCTGTGGGATAAAAACCATTACACCGACCTCGGCAACCGTCCGCCGCGACTTGATGTCCGCATCGACTTGCACACCGTCCCCTACGACTCCGACTCAAATTCCGACGGCATTGACGATTCCGACAAGCTCAGATTCGACAAGGACGATATAATCCAAGGCACTGACATAATTAATGTCTACAACAACAACTCTATCCTCACACTCGGCGAAGAAAACAAGAAGAAGTTTGGAGATATACTCTTCGCCGAAGTCAACGCTTTCATAGCCTACCTCAACAAGCAAGGCAAATTCTGCTTCCCTTTCTTCATCAGGTTCTGCTACCGTCTATTCGACGGGTCTTGCTTCATGCACACATCCCCGCAGCTCGTCATCCCGAATTCCAACTGCGCCCCGGTTGTCATATTGCGAGGCTACAAGAAGGGGGCGAACGCCAACGTCTTGCTCCCGGGCACGGAGGTTTCCCTGAAACTCCAGCCATTTCCGGAGCATTGGAAGTCCATAGTCACAAGCGTAGATGTGCTCATGTCCAAGCCTCTCGTCTCCTACTCTCCCGAGGATAAGTGCTTTATCAACGCTACCAAAGCCTCCGACACTGACCTCGCCACATTCGCACACGGCATCGATGGAGGCACACCCTACTTCGTAGCTGACGAAATAGAAAACTACACCGACACCTCAACACGTGCTGATGTTCCTGACTCCGACTTCTTCACGAAACCGTACAAGCTCCACATAAATGAAGGCAAAAAAAACATCACCAAGCAGCCACACATGCAATACATGTATGCCCATACGTTCGGTGTACACAGTCACTTTAAACCTTGGTATGGCAAAAAGATAGTATGCAAACGAATAGATGCTGCCGATGCCCCTGAAAAGCTGAATCTCAACGATGAATACTCGATTTACGACATCCGAGAAATCCCTGAAGGCACTTTAATCTTCACACGAGAAAGTGCCACAGACCTATATGAAGACCCCGGCAATCCCGGACATTACGCCTATTTCTATATTGTGTCACTCAAGAACCAGGACGAAGATTTCAAGGAGACCCCGCATCTGATCGCACATTTCGAACGCACCGACAAAAAGTCCATATCCGAAGTCGTCCGCGACAACGCGGAGTTTTATCTCGTAAAGTCTATCCCCGTAGATGACCTTACACCGGAAAAGGCCGACTCCGAGGGCCTGATTACATGCCCCCTCGACTTCGGCAAGACTGCGTTCAACAACCTTTACACACAAGAGGCTGTGGCCGAGGATTACCGTTCAAACGACACATACATCCCAAAGAGGCTCAATGTATACAACTCCAGGCTGAACATGGCTCCCGATGCCGTTTCCCTTTTTCACGGTCATTCTTTCTTCAATGTATTCTCTCCCGATACACCCACAGCGATTCCCGACTCCAACCGGGTCACGGAGCTACTTATTGAGGTCTCCGAAAATTCCACATCCAACATCCTCTCCACCAAGGTTCCCTACGATGCCTCAATTCCCACAGGATCTTCCAATCTCCGCAACTTCTCCACCGACACGTTAATATGGTTCTTCTATCCTAACACCAACGCAAAGTCCTTGCATATACGCACTGCTGATGGAGCTGTCCGAAAGGTTGCACTCGCCCCTCATCCTTTTCTCAGCGGTGCTTTTGCTTTCAATAATTTCAAGCCTCTCAATGCCGATGCTCCACTCCAAGGCAACGCACCCTCTTCATCAAAAACCAATGTCCCCATATCCTCCTTGATAAAGGTCTCTCAAGTCAACAACCCCTTCGTCTTCAACGCAGCCGGCTCAATCGCCGTCGGCTCTGACGAGGTGCTCGACTTCGCCGCTGCCACCAAGGCTCTTTCGCAAGGGCAGTTCGGGCAGTTCCCTCTATATGTCTTCTGCACCGACGGCATATGGTCGCTCGAACTGGCTGCCGATGGCGGGTACACTGCTGTCAAGCCACTATCTCGCGATGTCCTCCTCGCCGGGTCTCATCCTCTGCAACTCGACTCTTCCGTACTGTTCGCTACGGCTCGCGGCATCATGCTTCTACAAGGCTCTGACTCCAGGTGCATCTCAGATTCAATCGCAGCACTGCAACCAACCGGCACCCAATCTCTTCCCTCCATAGCGAAACTGCATGAAATTACAGGAGTATACTGCTGCCAAAAACCGTTATCCCTATTGGAATTCCTTAACGGTTCAGACATGCTCTTCGACTACATACACCAACGCGTTATCATCTTCAACCACACGTACGACTACGCCTACATCTTCTCAATGAAGTCCGGCATGTGGTCGCTCATGCAGTCCGACCTGAGCTATGCCACCAATTCATATCCCGATGCAATGGCCGTAGACAAGTCCGGAAATCTCCTCAACCTATCTCTCGATTCCGGCGAACCGCTTCCCTCGCTTATAATAACCCGCCCCCTGAAGCTACAAGCCCCCGACATCCTGAAAACAATCCGGACTGTAATCCAGCGAGGCGACTTCCAACACGGGCATGTCCAATCCGTACTTTGGGCAAGCCGTGACCTTCGTCACTGGCACCTCGTATGGTCAAGCCGTGACCACTACCTCCGTGGATTCAGCGGCTCTCCATACAAATATTTCCGAATAGGACTCCTCGCAAAGCTCGCCCCCTACGAATCAATCTCAGGTGCCACAATAGAAGTGGTGCCAAGACTGACCAACCGACCAAGATAATGAATATATAATAATGAATAATGAATAATGAATAATGAATAATTTCGCAACGCAACCTCGCGAAGCAAAATTATTCATTATTAATTATAAATTATCTAAAACGGGTGCATCCGAAGCCGTGTCCGCCCGCGGCGCGTATTGATGATGTTCCTGATTTTTTCTTTTGTCATCTCTGCCTTAATCATCCACGACTCCGACTTCTGCGGCCATGCCATGCTCAGCCAATCATAAAGCACCATATACACCATATACTCATGCACGAGCTTCGCCAGCAGGTGAAGCGTCGTTCGCGAGAATCCATCCGGCAATTCAAGCACCACCACATATTCCTCCGGATCGCGCGGACAATTGAACACCACCTCGAACTCCCGAAGTTCCTCCTTAGTATAAGGATAAAGCATCTCTATCACCCCGGCATGAACCACATCGAGCACACGAAGCACCCGGTCACGGTTCCCCGACTCGCATATGTCAACCACCGTATGGTGCGAATGCTGCTGCTCCTCGCCGATCACCTCCCCCTCCACATACGCAAGGTTCGATATGTCATAGAGAATATCGTCGCGCCGATACCGGAGTGCCGCCATCTC
>CAJUIJ010000142.1 GCA_910586175.1 uncultured Muribaculaceae bacterium
TTCAATTTTATCAATACTTTTGTTGGGAGCGATATCGGCCTCGGCGGCCGGTACCGCTCCTGACGGTTTTGCCGCTATGCGCTCTCGCGCCAAACGGCTCGCTTTCGAGTCGCGGGCGGCAAATGGCACCGCAAATCTATGTGTGTACAATTTCACCGATGCTCGCAAGGGCTTCGTGGTGACTTTGGGCGATGCCGTGGTAGGTTATGCCGACGATGGTGAGTTTGATATACGCACGGCTCCACCGGCGCTTGTCTCTATTCTGAAGAATGCTGCCGGTGCGGATGATGCAGATACCGATGACAACGGTCAGTGGACCCCCGTTGCGCCGATTGCCAACGATAAGGGATATGTGATGTGGAACCAGGATTCTCCCTTCAATGACCTTTGCCCCGAATATGCAGTGGGGCAGCGTTCTCCATCCGGCTGTGTTGCTACTGCCATGGCCCAGGTGATGTTTGTGCATCAATGGCCCAAGCGTGGCACAGGTACGCACACTTACAGCCCGGCAATTCTGAATGGCAACACGCTGACTGCCGATTTCGGCAGTACCGACTATAATTGGGATGCCATGATTCCATATTATGCCGACAGGCTTCATGCCGACGGTTTTACAAGCGAGCAGAGCCGCGCAGCTGTGGCTGAGCTGATGTTGCATTGCGGTGTGTCGGTCGATATGGTGTATTACACGCAGTCGGGCGCTACAGATTATGATGTGCCGCCGGCTCTGGTGAATTATTTCAATTATGACCGCGGACTCGCTTACCGCAAGCGCGAGCATTATGCCACACGCGATTGGCTAGGCTTTATCCACGCCGAGCTCGAGGCCGGTCGTCCGGTGCTCGCTTACGGTCGCTCCGCTTCGGGTGGCCATGCCTATGTGTTCGACGGCATGGATGCAAACGGTTTCATTCATGTAAATTGGGGCTGGGGAGGCATGAGCAACGGTTATTTCAACACATCTGCACTAACTCCACCCACTCAGGGTATTGGTGGTTCCGACGGCGGCTTCAACTATTCGCAGCGTATTATCACCGGCATAAAGCCTGTCTCTGACCAACTCTCTGATTTTCACGTGGAGATAACTTCGACTGAGGCTCTCTCTGCTGCAAAGAAAAAAATCGGCAATGGTGAGGATGTGAGGATTAAGCTCACGGGCAAGGTGTATAATCATGGCTGGCGTGACGCAGACTTCGACTATGCGCTTGTGCTCAAAGATAATGCCGGTGAGGTGGTGAAGGTAATCGAAGGTCCTAAGGGAAATACTCTCGCCATGAATGCCACCGGTTATGCTCCCGATTTCGGCAATGTGAATTTCGGCAATCTCGCAGCGGGTGAGTATACTCTTTACCCGGCTGTCAGAATGACCGGTGGTGAGCATGATTGGATTCAGGTGCGTGATGAATATATCGGCTATCCGAATATCCTTAATGTCAAGGTTGAGGGTGATGAGGTTTCATTTTCCAACCCTGATTATTTTGATTTGGAAGCCACTGATGTCACTCTGCCTGACGTGATATATTCGCAGATTCCGGCTCTGATTACCACAAATGTCATCAATAATGGTGATGTGGAGTATCATGGTGAGATTAAGGCCGTGCTGATGGAAGGCAACTCCCAGGTGGCTTCAACCTCCAATTATATAATAGACCTTGCTCCCGGCATGTCCACACCTATTAAGTTTACCGATGCTTTCAGCGCACCAGCCGGCGACTATAAGCTGACTCTGCTTAATGATGATGGCCAGAAGGTGTGTCAACCGATGGATGTGCGCGTCGAGGTTACTCCAGCTTTGGGCAATGTATCCTCGTCAAGCAATCTGCAAGTGCTTGAGGCTAAGACTTCCAATGTGTCGGTAAAGGCTACTCTCAAGGCCGACGGTATGTTCAGAGGTCTCTTGTATGCTTTCATTTATAATGAGAAGGGTGCGTTGGAGCAGGGTTGCCTATATCCTGAATATGTGTCTCTCGATGCCGATTCTCCCGTGGAGGTGAATCTGTCGGGTGAATTTGAAAATGGTGTGCCGGGCAAGTCGTATGAGGTCAGGCTCGCCACTTACAGCAACTACACCTATAATTTCCTCACTGATGCTGACTCGGAGGTGCTGTTTGTGCTCGAGGGTGAGTCGTCGGTAGATGAGGTTGGGGATGATAAAACCGAATACCGTTATTACGATTTCAACGGTTTTGAGGTGGACCCGAAAAATGTGAGATATTACAAGAAAGTTAAAATCAACAAGTAACAATATGAACATCAAATTTTTAACCATCTCCGCAGCCGCGCTTGCCACGTTGTGTGTGCAGGCGGGCAACTTTGCGGAGCAGACACCCGGGCAGTGGCGTGCGTTGCCGGAGGTGAATTTCAGTTCGGCCGGCGTAGCCGGTGCTTCGGTGTCAGAGTCTGAGCTTCAGGTCAATGGCCTGTCGCGTCCGGCCAAGGCAAAGGCGCGCGTGGCGCAGGCCGATATGTCGCTGTTCGACGGGCGCACCATATATGGCGCGATGATCAGCTCGAACGAGTGGGATGGTGTATCTATCACTCAGGTGCCTTATGGCGTGTATTCGTTCGAGATCGGTAGCAACCCGGCTCCCGTCTCCTATATCACCGATATGATCTATGGCTTCAAGTCTGCCGCCTGGGGTCGAGACAATATGTATGGCATTGTGCCGCTCTCTGTAATGGGTGCGATAAATGGTTCACGCCATATCCAAATCGATACGAAGAACTGGACGGAGACAAGCAATGTGTTCCATGATACCAATGAAGGTACATATTCGTTGATGCCTTGCTCCATGGCCTATGACCCCACTAACGACACGTTCTATGCTTTCCGCTATAAGGAAGATCTTTCGGGTCTCGACTGGGTAAAGGTGAACCCTGTTGAATCTCAGTATGAGATGGTGGCAGCTTATCGCGGCAAGACTGTGGTGCTGACTCTGGCCGCCACTCCCGACGGCTCGATGTATTACATCGACATTGAGGGCGACCTCTACACCATCAACAAGGAGAACGGACGCACTTCGCTCGTCGGCAATACCGGTGTGACTCCGGCTGCCTACGACCAGTGTATGGTGTATGACAACCGTTCAGGCTCTTTCCTCTGGGCAGCCCTGAGCAATGAGGGTTCGGTGCTTTACAGTGTCAACCCCCGGACTGCCGAGACAAAGCGCGTCATGAAGTTCAAGAATTCTGAGCAGTTCGTAGCTCTCTACATCACCGATTCGACTGCACTTCCGGGTGCGCCGGCGGCTGTGGGCCGACCCCAGTTGAAGTATTCTGCCAATGGTGCGCTTGATGGCAACATCACTTTCACTATACCTTCCAAGACTTTCGACGGGAATGCCCTCTCAGGTGATGTCAATCTCAACGTGTGGCTCGATGGCGAAAATATAAAGGGTGTCAATGTGGCCTCGGGTTCGTCGCAGTCTATACCGGTGACTCTTGCCGAGGGTAATCATTATGTGGATATAACTGTCGACAATGCTGTCGGTTTCTCGCCTATGCGTTATATATATCAGTATGCAGGTTTTGATACTCCGCTTGCTCCGGGCAAACCGACCATGAAGTTCAATGACAATGTCAATGAGGTGACTTGGCAAGTGCCGGAGGGTGGCGTAAACAAGGGTTACATCGATTTCGACAACCTCACTTACGACGTGGTGCGTATGCCGGGCGAGGTTAAGGTGGCTACCGGACTGAAGGCTACATCGTTCAGCGAACCGACCCCGGAGGCCCTGCAGGCTTACTATTATAAGATTACCGCTATCAACAACGGTCATGTGTCGGCTGTGGCCGAAACCAATCGTGTGCTCTGTGGTGACGCTTTTCCGGTGCCTTACAGTCAGTCGTTTGAGGATGAGGCCACTTTCAATGACTTCTTCAAGACTGTCGACAATGACGGCGCAGGCTCTACGTGGCGTTATGGCTACAGTGGCGAGGTGCGCATTGACTACATAAAGAATGACCAGGATCCTTTTGATGCCGACGATTGGCTCATTCTTCCGAAGGTCGCCATGCAGAATGGTGTGAAGTATCGTTTCCATATGAACATGAAGACTTTCACGCCCAGTTATCCTGAGGATTTCGAGATTCTTGTCGGCACTGATCCCGATGACCTGACTTCGTTCAAGTCTGTGAAGAAGGAGGTCGAATTTACCGAGATTGCCAAGGAGTTTGATGACTATTCGACTGACTTCACTGTAGATGCCGATGGCGACTACAATGTGGCTGTGCGTTATTGCTCTCGCCATGATGAGAACAGTAGCCTTATGATGGTCCGCAATGTAGGCATTGACAAGATAGGTATGACTGCTGCACCTGCTGCCGTGTCAGTTCTCACCGTCACCCCCGACGCCGGTTATCTCCTTAAGGCCACTGTGGCTTTCAAGGCCCCTCAGGTCACCCTCTCAGGTGAGTCTCTCTCTGACATTTCTTATGTGGAGGTGATGCGTGACAACGAGTCCGAGCCTGTGCATAAATTTGAGCCCGTGACTCCCGGTCAGGAACTTTCCTGGGTTGACGAGAATGTGCCTTCTGTCGGTCTCCACAATTACACTGTCACAGCCTTCAATGAGGCCGGCAATGGTGAGTCTGTCTCCGCTGAACAGTTCATCGGTATTTTCGAAGCCCCCTTTAATGCGGATTTCTCCGATAAGAAGTATTCACGCACGTTATGGTCTTCTGAAGATAATATAGAGAATGATCCTGACGGTTGGTATGGTTGGACCTGGAAGGAGGATAGCAATGGTGTAGGCTATTATGACCTCTATCACTATCTGCTCGATGATGCCGACACTGAGATTTGGCTCTTCTCTCCGAAGTTCAAGCTCGAACCGAACACTGTGTATACCGTAGGTTATAATGGTCATTTCGCAGGTGGAGCGGCTTATCCAGACATCGAGTGGCAGCTCGCTTATGGCGACGATGCTTCTTCTGAGGGTATGAATAAAATCTCGGGTATCGACAAGTTCGAATATGTCGATTCTGACATGGAAACCATGCTCGTTAATAAGGATGCGGTGAACCGTCATTTCGGCTTCGGTGTGACCGGTGCCACTAAATACGACTATTTCACTGCGAAGCTTAAGAACTTCTCGCTCGTGCGCCGTGCATCGGCTTTTGCTCCTTATCGCATTACCAATTACAAGGGTGTTGCCGACAATGGGGGTGCGCTGAAGGCTAATCTTGAGTTCAAGACTCCTGAGGTGAACTATTATAATGAAGATCTCGACAAGAATGAGGACTTGACCATAAAGATTTATCAGGGCAAAGGCGCTACCATCCCGTCTTATACTGTTACTGCCAAGCCGGGTGAGAATGTGAAGTGGACAGATGCCAACGCTCTGCATGGTTTCAATTATTATCGCATCACTTGCGAAAACTCTAACGGTGTGGGTGAGGTGTTCAACGACACTATCTTCGTGGGGCGCGACTTGCCTACAGCGGTGGAGAACTTGACTTTCAAGGGTGATTCCGACAATGCAAATCTGAGAATTTCATGGAGCAAACCCTCAACCGGTGTCAATGGTGGCCTTGTGCTTGCCGGCGAGACCAAGTATAATGTCTACTCTTATAATCATACCAACAGTGAGCTGACTCCCGTTGCCTCCAATGTTGAGGGCGAGTCTTATCTTGTGGATGTCAACAATCTTGATGCCCAGAAGCTCTATTATTATGCTGTGTCTGCCGTCAATTCTGAGGGCGAAGGTAAAGCCATTGCCTCGAGCATCGTGCTCGGCAAGCCGTATGAACTCCCGTTTGCTGAGTCGTTTGCCAATTCATCCCTCTCCACTCAAGTGTGGCAGGTGATTCCTATGGCTCCGGGTGCCACTGCAGCCGGCGTTACGGAGCCTTCGCAGGCTGAGTATAACCAGTGCGCCGGCCCGCAGGATAATGACGGCGGTTGCGCGTATTTCTACAATGGTTATCAATCTGAAATTTTTGCAGGTGCTCTGCTCGTTTCGCCGAAGACAAGGATAGATAAGGAGGGTGGCAATGTGCTCTCTTTCTGGGCTTATCATTACAAGGAGCCTGATACATATGTCAACAAGGGCACCATTGCAGTGGCTGTTTCTGCCGACGATGCTTCACCCGAAGTAATTGCTTCGTTTGAGGTCGGTGGTGATAAGGAGACGGGCTGGACTGAGCATAAGGTGAACCTCGACAAGTATAAGAATGCCAACTATATCTCGTTTGTGCTGATGGGCATGACCCCTGGTTATATGGATGCTCTTTATGTCGACAATGTGAAGCTCTCCAAAACTTCGGGCATAAATGCCGTGACCGATGAAGACAATGCCAGCGAAAATGTGCAGCAATTCGACCTTAATGGTCTGCGCATCAACGGCATGAATGCTGTTCAAGGCAACACGATTGTGATAACCAACGGCAAGAAAGTGATGAACCGTCGCTAATAGATAGCATAAATCCAAACAAAGAAGTCTCGGCTCGTGGCCGAGACTTCTTTGTTTACTTTGATTATTTCTCTGTGTCGTCGCCGGAGGCTCCTC
>CAJUIJ010000143.1:0-305 GCA_910586175.1 uncultured Muribaculaceae bacterium
GGCTTTATATGTCGCGTACAAAAAACATGCCAAATGCTAAGCACGCTCTCCACATCCAACTATAAATAACAACAAACCAAACACCTCAATGTTTTTAGATCGGGCTTAATCCTTCGAGTTATTCATTGCAGTCGTCGACAGAGAAATAAGCTGAATCTCGGACTAAAAAAGAGAAGACTCGGCCGACGAGCATGGAATATTTGCACATGCTTTCAAAGTTTAATTTACATTTTTCTACCATTTAGCTTACAATTATCAAAATAAAATTCGCAGTTTATACATTAATTGCAATCTTTTTAATTTTT
>CAJUIJ010000143.1:315-6391 GCA_910586175.1 uncultured Muribaculaceae bacterium
ATTAAAATATTGTAATATATTTTTGGATTTTTAATTTCCATTAACTATTTTTGTAGCATAAGCATTTGCATAGCGAAACTTTTCTTTTGATTACATAAGGAAACTTTCTACCAAGCTATCCAAGCAACAATCACATTTCGTAACACTAACTTATCTGTATGGACAAATTTTCCCGACACACATTAGGGAGTGCCGCAGTGGTGCTTTTGTCAGCCATGTCATTTATGGCAAGCCCGACACTCCGGAGCCATGCACGCGAAGCCATAGCAACATTGCGTGGCAATCAAGCCTCCAAAACCGTGCTTGCATCCGAACGTAACAATTCAGAGAAGATGAGGCTGTTGGCACCGCTTGCCGGCAACGTGAGCTTCGCTCCACGCGCCGGTGCCCCGGCCAAGGACACAGAGTGGCGTCCCACAGCCTCCGACAGGCTGATGGTGTCGGAAAATTTCGACAAGATGACGTCGGGAAGTATCGCCACACCCGATGCCACTGAAATAGTGGGAGAAATCAACAGTTCCCTGACAGCCACCCCGGGCTGGGTCACAGCCACCGGACATCAGGCGGGCGGTTGCCTGTATATTGACGATTATGCAGTTGAGCACAATGGCCAGACAATCCAAGTCCGGCTGCTCGACACTCCCACGATGTCGATAACCTCCGGAAGCGACCTTTTCATTTCGTTCAAGGCCATGTCGAAGGCGAAAAGCGACAATGTCTATGCCCTCGCAGTCAACGCCGCATCAAGCGCCACCGTCACCCAAGGTGTCGTGGCAATTAAAAACCAATGGGAGGATTATGGCATATTTCTTGAGGGATGCCCGGCCAATACATACATCGAGCTTCAGAGCGAGAACAGCCCCATATATCTTGACGATGTGAAGGTATACCTGTTAGGTGCACCGGAAGCCCCTGAAATCAAGCCGGCAAGCGGAGTTTCGCAGGCAGGATTCACGGCCAACTGGGCGGCAAGCGCCGGAGCTGAAGGATATGTGCTTCACCCCACTGTGACACATGTGGCCGACGGCATAGAGCCTTATTATATTGTCAACACTGACTTCAGCTCCGTGACCCAAGGGAGCCTCTCATCGCCCGTACTCCCGCAATATGTGGTGGAAAGCCTCGACGACATCATAGGCCAACCCGGCTGGGCTGGCCGCATGATACTTCGTGCCGGCGGGTATATCGGACTCACCAACAACTACCTGAGCCAATATGGCAATTCCCTGCTGCAATCGCCTACGCTCGACCTCAGCAACAACTCGGGTGAGGTCAATATAGAAATCAGCTATCAGACACCGGATGTTGACATGTTCCAGGTATCGCTTTATAACGTGCTGGCCAACGGCAGCGTATCGCTACGCTCCTCGAAGATGATTTACAGCTACGAACGTTTCAACCAAACGCTCAAGGAGGAATTCACCATAGCCGGTGGCACCACATCATGCATGCTCGTAGTGACACTCCCCGAGACAACTAAAGGAACGATATTTATCGACGACCTGAAGATGTGGCAGCAGCTGACTGAAGGCACCCTTTATAATGAACCGCTGCCCACGCAAAATACTAACACAACCAGCGCATACGTGTCAACACCCCACGCCCGCGTCAATGACAGCTTCAGCTATTACGTCAGGGCCTACAGGATTGTGGAAGGCAACGTGATATTCAGCGGCAACTCTAAGAGTATCCGCGTTGGTGATGAGAGTCCTGACGAGCCTTCGAAACTCGGCAAAGCCCTCAATGTGAAGACAGTGGCCGACGGCAGCCGCTTCGATGCCACATGGGATGCAGTGCCCGGCGCCAATGCCTACGAGGTGACCCTCTACCGCGAACATGAGAGCGACGGCAACGAACTTGCAGTGGTGATCGATGAGCCGTTTGACGGAATCGTAGTCGGCACCACCGACCTCGACTATCCACGCGCCATGGGTGAGGATTTCTACGACCGGCTCGACGGCATGACCCGCACTCCGGGCTGGGAAGTGTATCAGGGCTTCTATGTAGACGGGGCAGTGGGCATACTCGGTTACTGGAACATGCTCGGCATGGGTTGCTACATGACATCGCCCAAATTTGACCTCAGCGCCGATGGCGGCAACATGATGCTAAGCCTCAAGGTAGGCTCTGACTATTATAATCAAGGGGCCACAATCTACTTGGCACATGAAAACCCGGAGACCGGCGCACTCGTATATGACGACATCTTCCCCCTCGACGAGATGGAGAAGGGCTTCCACCAGTTTACATCAGCGCTCAAGGGTGGCCGCGAAGACTCATTCTTGGTCTTCTTCCCCTATGGCTACGGAGTATCTTATTTCGACGACATCAAGGTGACACAGCGAGTACCGGCCGGCACATCGCGCACTCAGATAGCACGAGTCACTGCCACCACCAACTCTACAAGCATGTCAGTGCCAGGTTTCGTGCCCGGCGACAAGTATTACATAATGGTGAAACCGGTATGGATCAACACCACCGGCCAGACAGTGGTGCAGGGCGAGGAGTCTGACAAGGCATATATCGAAGGACTCACCCCGACTCTGCTCTACACGGGCGTGGTGAATAACGATGAAGGCAACTACATCAGCGGGGCCGTCGTGACACTTACCGACAACGAGACCGGCGAACGGCGTTCGGCAACAGCCAACCGCTGGGGACTCTTCCGCGTGGAAAACATCAAGAACCCTGACGGCATATACACAGCAAGCGTCTCGGCAGAGGGCTACCGCCCCGTGTCGATACCCAATATTTCGTTTGCCGCCGGCGACATCAACGATGTTGAAATCATAATGCACGCAAGCACTGACAATGAGATGGATCTCGGCATACACACCGGCATGGCTGAATGCGGACCTGCCGACCTGCTCTACAAGGCATCTGACACCGAGACTATCTACCCGGCTTCGGCAATCGCGCTCCCCAAGGGAGCCAAGATACTGAGTGTGGCTTACGACGGCATATGCGAAAGGGAGAAAAATGTGAAGGTTACATTCACACTCCACGGGGAGAACTGCCTTGAGAGCGGATATGACGGCACCCCGACACCCGCTGACATCGCCAACCTCGACATGCTGTCGCAGACCCAATGCAAGATACCAAAGGGAGGTTCGGAAACATCTCCTATCGAACTGGTGAAGTTCACGCTCGACTCTCCGTTTGAATATGGTGGAGGTGCGCTCCGCCTGCGTGTCCAGGCCCGTGCCAACGGATTCGTCAACGCATCGTTTGCCTCAGATGCCACTCGCATGAAGAATTCCGTGCGCCGCGTGGGCGACAGCGAGGAGGAGCTCGGTGATTGGGAGCACAATTCGGAAGGTATGCCGGTGGCACGCATCAGCTATCTGCTGAGTTCCGGCATAGGCGAAGCGCTAACCGACGGCATCAACAGCCTCGCAATGGAAGGGGGCAAAGGATGCATCACCCTGCGCGGCAACTGCGACACACCCGTGTGTATCTACGACACGCAAGGCCGCAAGGTAGCAACTGTTGCACTCACCGGCTCACCCGTGACCATCCATCTCCCGGCCGGAGTATATGTCAGCACCGGAAGCCTGAAGGCAATTGTGAAATGAATAATTAATAATGAATAATTAATAACGGAGGCGACATTATGCCATCATGTCATAATGTCAAGATGTCATAATGTCACAATGTCAAGATGTCATAATGACATAATGTCGCCTCCGGCCAAACAAAAATATAACAACTTAAAATATATAACTATGACGAAATTATTCCGATTTCTCACATGTTTGCTGATGCTCGGCACATTGATGCCCGGCTTGGCACAGGAAGTGCAGATCGGCACTGTCAACGACAACTACCAGTTCAAGTCGAACAACGTGCCTTTCTACACTATGTCGAAAAATGGTGAAGGCATGGTGATGTACAAGAAAGCATTGCTTACAAACATCCCGGATGGTTCGCTCATCAAGTCTATGGCATTCAAGGGAACCCAGTCATCTGCCGGACGCATCTATGATTCTATAGAGATCTATATGGCTAATGTCGATGCTTCGACTACCAACCTTGACTCTTTTGTCATCAACAATCCCGATGGTGACGGCACAATAGCCAACACTGATGCCATGGAGCATTTCGCCACTCTCACCGAATATGAATTTCAGGTGAGCAGCACCGTTACCGACATACTGTCGGCTACGAGCGACAAGGGCTTCAAGTATACCGGCGGCAATATCATGATTTATATGAAGGCCGTAAACTGCCACGGCTCAGGAACGGGTGGGGCCTATACCACATTTTTCCAGACCGGCACAACAGCTTTTGACAACCGCAGCAACGGCAAATATCGTAATTGGACATATGAATCGCAGAGGTACACAAACAAGTGGGACAATACCGGCAACTCGGGCCAAGGCATAAACGTGCCTGTTGTGACGTTCGGACTCGGTGCAGCCGACGAAACTCTCACCTATAAGCAGATCGGATCCGTTGAGAATCCTATGAGCTACAAGAACCGCACAAGCTACATGCCGTTCTATACCATGTCGAAATATGGACAGGGCATATCGCTCTACAAGAAAGGCGCACTCGCACTCGATGCCAACTCTCTCATCAAGGAACTCTCTTTCTATGCTTACAGCACAAAAGAAAATGTAAAATATAATAAGATTGAAGTTTATCTCGCCAACACATCCGAAAACTCCGTAGACGGTTTCATCATACCGGGTGAAAAAGAGGGTAATGCAGAGACTACAGTAGTTGACCTCGGCAAGATGACACTTTTCGCATCATGCGAGAACTATGAGGTACCCCCCTGTGGCACAGATACTGAATATGCAGAGGCTTTCAAGTTCGAGAGCACAGATGGTTTCAACTACACCGGTGAGAACCTTGTGGTATTCATCAACGCCGGCACCACCGGCACATATTCGAGCTGCAATTTCGCCACTGCGACCAACTCAGGCACAGACTGGCGCAACGTAGGCAAATACCGCGATTCCGGCTACACCACAGTTGGCTACGGCATCAATACGAAAAAATGGAGCGACGTGGGCACCGGCAACGGTTCGAACGTGCCTGTGATGAAGGTTGGTATCGGCGGTGGAGTGCAGATTGTGATTCCGGCCACTGTGAAGGGTGCCGTGACCAACGCACGCAACAATGCCTCGATAGCTGGTGCCACAGTGAAACTCAACGAACTCACCGCCACAACAGGCTCTGACGGACGCTACGAAATCAACGTGGAGAATGTGGACATGAGCGCCACTTATACACTCAGCGTGGAGGCCGCAGGCTTTGAGACCGCCACAAAGACCATCGACATCAAGAGCGGTGGCGAGTTTACCGAAAACTTCGCACTCACCAAGCTTCCTGTGCCGGCAACTCTCAGCGGCAAGGTAGTGTCGGCAACTGATGCCACAGTGACCATTGCAGGTGCTTCACTCAGCTTCAACGGCATCTCCGCCACCAGCGGTGAGGATGGATCCTACAGTTTCGCAATCGCCAATGTAGATGACCTTCCGGGCGATGGCGCGGCACTTACCGCCGAGGCCGACGGCTACATCGATTATGCCAACAATCTCAAAGTGACCGGCGACATGACCTTCAACATCGAGATGACTCCGCAGGGCGAAATTCCGGGCGAAGGCACTCTTATCGGCAAGTTCAACTATAAGGATTACAGCTACCAGCTCCCCATCTACACTCTATGGCGCTACAGCATCAACGAGATGATTTATCCGGCATCTGCCCTCACAGGTCTTCAGGCCGGCGACAAAATCGGCTCTGTATCATTCTATGGCTACTCTCCGCTCAGCGAACAACCCGGCACCGGCGGTGACGATGGTGACGACGACGGCGACGATGACTACAACGACTATTGGTCAGCACCTGCCAAGGCTGCCGGCGACAAGTGGTATAGCGACATCAAGGTGTATATGGTCGACAGCGAAGCTGACGCATTCACTACAGATTACACCGCCACCGACCTCACGGAACTCACTCCCCTATTCGAGGGTAGAGTGGAGATAGCCGAGGGTACCGGCACAGCCCAGAACCCCGCGGAAATCATCAACGTAACATTCGACAAGGCATATACATATGGCGGGGG
>CAJUIJ010000144.1:0-4954 GCA_910586175.1 uncultured Muribaculaceae bacterium
CTGCTCCCGACGATGTTGAGCCAAACCAGCTCAAAAATAAGCCGCCCCTATGGGTAAAATTTTTATGAGACGGGCTCTAAGTAAATGTCTTTTCTTTTATATTTTCTTCACTTGCCTTTTCGGATGCTTTGTCAATCTTCATCAATTACATAGCCCGCTATGCGCTTTCTTCCGCTTGGCAAATCATCTCAAAAACTCAAGCAAATAAAATTTAAAATTAAATTGAACACCTACTTAATGCAAAATTACATCTTATGGAGTAAAAAGCAGTCACGGTTTTCCGTGACTGCACCTTGTCGCGACCTCACTATTCAAGGTCACAAGTAATGGTTATGACATCTGAAAATGGCAAACCGCTGGCAGAGGCGCCTATGGCTGCAAGCCTCTCCCTCACAGACTCAACCCCTATACCGGTCCCTTCAGCATTCGTGTCGCAGGGCGAACCGTCATTGCATATTGTCAGCACAATAGAATGGCTGTCGCGATGCAAATTTATATCCACCCTGTCAGGTGCCGAATGCTTCAATATATTGCCCAGAAGTTTCTGACAGATACGATAAAGGGCATAAGCCTTAGTGACGGGCACGCGCTCCCATCCTTCAGGGGGAGTGCAATCTACTGTAAATTCAACTTTTGTGAATGCATGAGCAAGTTTTCTCACCATGCCATCTATGGCCTCGGCAAGACCCACCTCGCTTATCATCGGTGGCATCATCTCATGCGATATGCGACGCACATCAGAGCGGATACGCTCCACATCGGCGAGCAGCGACTCCCGGTCTGTATCGGTCTGCAGAAGCATCTCAATGCCATAAAGGTCATTGCATATGCCATCGTGAAGATCCTTGGCAAGGCGTCCACGTTCCTGCTCCACGCCATTGAGATAACTCTGCAAGAGCCTTAATTTCTCGTTGCGCTTGCGTGCACGGATATACATCACAGCCGAAACAAGCAATGCAATCATAGCCACCAATATACCGCCGGCTATGGCAAGCCACATATCGGAGCGAGCCTTGCGGCGTTCCATGCCCGCAAGGGCGAGTTCCTTCTCGGTAGTTTGGAAGAGTGCGTAAAATTGGCTCAGCTGACGGTCAGTATCCTCCCCTCTGAGACTGTCGGCCATCTCAAAGGCTCTCTCATAACAGACTGCGGCACTGTCGCCAAGATTTAGCCCACGGTAATTTCTCGCCATGCGGAGCCAAAGTTTCTCGGCAGGCATGAAAGTCGGTGCTGAGGAACGAAGAGTCTGCAAATGTCGCTGTATCTCCAGACTTTCACGGTATCTCCCCATAGCCGACAACGCCACATACTTCTCCTCAAGAAAGCCGAGTCCCTCCACAGAGGTTTCCGGAAACTGCTTTGCGAGCGACTCTCCGCGCCGCAGGTAAAACTCCACCGAATCCATATTGCCATCCTTCAGATGTATATCTATCATATGTCCCAAAGCCTTCATCTCATAGCGCGGCAAGTTCTGATGCCGCGCATCGGCCATGGCCTCGTGCGTGAGCTGCAAGGCCTTAGCAGGATTGCCTAAAAGATTGTAGATGGCACCGGCCTGTGAGTTCGCATACATTATCAAATCAGGGTCATTGGATTCGCGGGCAGCCTTCACGGCCTTATCGGCATAATCGCGGGCCTCGTCGAGATGCCCTGTGTTGGCATACAACACCGCCATTGAAGTGAGCAGATGAGCTTTCTCATCAAGATAATCACCGTCGTCAATCAATGCAAGGGCCTCATTATAGAGCTTCAAGGCGGAGTCAGGCTGCTGGGAGACGCGCATGGCCACACCGAGGTCTGCGGTAGCATTGATTAGTGTATACTTGTCGCCACACATAGAGGCAAGCCTCTTGGAGTGGCTCATCGACTTCCTTGCCTCCTCCATATCTCCGACAGAGAAATACGCATTCCCCTCCACCAATTTCGCTTTGGCAAAGAGCGAATCGTCGGCGTTGGGATAAGAAGCGAAAAACTCACGGCAAAGCAAGAGAGCAGAATCGGGAGCGATATCGATAAGCGAATCCGCACGCTGCACCATGCCATCATACTCCTCAGCCCCGACAGGAACTTCATGGTTGCGGTTACATCCTACAGCCGCCAACACCACCGCCAGCAGAGAGAGGATAAGAAAGCGATTAAACTTTGTGTCCATATAATCAGATTGTTTTTTGCAAAAATAACCAAAAATTTGTTGGAATCCAGCTCAAATGTGCAACAATCGTAAAATAAAGATGTTGATAAGGTATGAGACTTGACGGACGACGCGGAAGCGGCAACATACAGGATCGGCGAGGAGTGTCGGGCAAGGCAATCGGCATCGGCGGTGGCATAGTAGGTGTCATCGTAGCCGCTGTGATTACTCTATTTTCAGGTGGTGACATGGGCGATGTGGCTCGTGTAGCTTTCAACTCACTGCAACAGAATGGAGGCACCGAACAGGCCACGCGCCAACTTGATGCGGAAGACCAGAGACTTTACGACTTGTCGTCGAAGGTGCTGGCCGGCACTGAAGATGTATGGACCAAGGTATTCTGAGAGCAAGGGTGGGGCGAGTATAAGCCTCCGCAGATGGTGATATACAGCGGTTCGATACAGACCGGCTGCGGCCAGGGCACAGCACAAGTCGGCCCATTCTATTGCTCGGCCGACCAAACGGTATATATTGACCTCGACTTCTTCAAGACGATGCAGCGCGACATAGGGGCCTCGGGCGATTTCTGCTACGCTTATGTCATTGCCCATGAAGTGGGGCACCATGTGCAATATCTGCTCGGCACACTCGATCAGGCCCACAACACAATGGCGCGATTGCCTGAGGCAGAAGCCAACAAGGTGAGTGTCTGCCTCGAACTTCAGGCCGACTACTACGCCGGGGTGTGGGGACATACCGACAATGAGATGTTCGGCTCAATAGAGCCCGGCGACGTGGAAAATGCCATCAACGCCGCCTCCAAGATAGGCGACGACTACCTTCAAAAGAAAGCCTACGGACGGGAAATGCCCGAATCATTCAACCACGGCCGCAGCGCCTGGCGAGTGGAATGGCTCACCAAAGGTCTGAAGACCGGCAACCCCGAAGGAGGTGACACATTCACCCACGGCCCTTACAACTAAGAAATATGTTTGCGGATGTCGCGGTTTTTAATTATCTTTGGAGGTGAAATGTAATACCTCTTTTATCATGAATCGTATCACGACATCTCGCATGTTTATGCTTGCCGCTGCTTTTTGGGCTTGCGGCTCTTCTTTTTCTTTTGCCGCCATTACATCTTCCGGCAGCAAGACAGAGGCTTGTGTTGCCGATTGCAAGGGTGTCACTCCGGCCATGTTGGAGTCTTTTCAAAAGGCTTATCGTGCTGACGCATCGTCTAAGGCACTTCGCAATGCACTGGCCGGCACCTCTATCGATGTGCTTGCCGTTGATGCCGACTCGCGCAACGGTTTCGACACCAATTTCTCGCACCGTGTCAAGTCTAAAGGGATAACCGACCAGAAACGTTCGGGCCGATGCTGGCTCTTCACCGGACTCAATGTGCTCCGCTCTCAGATGATGGCCAAGAATGACCTTGGTGAGCTGAAACTATCTCAGGCCTACAACTTCTTCTACGACCAGCTCGAGAAGTCCAACCTTTTCTTGCAGGGGATTATCGATACCGCCGATAAGCCTATGGACGACAAGATGGTGGAATGGCTGTTCCGCAATCCTCTGAGCGACGGAGGCCAGTTTACCGGTGTTGCCGACCTGATTATGAAATATGGCGTGGTGCCGGCAGATGTCATGAACGAGTCATTCTCGGCAGAGAACACTTCCCGCCTCAGCAACTTGGTGGCATTGAAGCTGCGTGAGGATGCCCTTGAGCTTCGCCGCATGCACGCTGCCAAGGCCGGAGCGAAGAAGATGGCAGAGCGCAAGGAGCAAATGCTCGGTGAGGTATACAGGATGCTCGCTGTCACCCTCGGCGAGCCCCCGGCTGAGTTCACATGGACTCGCCGCGACTCCAAGGGTGATGTGGTGAGCACCAAGGCCTACACTCCAAAGTCATTTTATGAAGAATTTGCCGGCAACGACCTGCAAAACGACTACATCATGCTGATGAACGACCCTTCGCGTCCCTACGGCAAACTCTATGAGATAGACTACGACCGTCATACCTACGATGGCAGCAACTGGACTTACGTGAACCTTCCTGTGGAGGATATAAAGAAAATGGCCATAGAGTCAATCAAAGATTCCACCATGATGTATTTCTCCTGTGATGTAGGCAAATATCTTGACCGCAACCGTGGCGTGCTCGACCCGTCGGGCTTTGATTACGAATCGCTGATGGGCGTGAAATTCGGCATGGACAAGGCTGACCGCATACGCACATTTGCCAGCGCATCATCTCACGCCATGACACTCGTGGCCGTAGACCTCGATTCTGAGGGAAAACCACGCAAATGGATGGTGGAGAACAGCTGGGGTGACGGACCCAACAATGGACACCTGATCATGACGGATCCTTGGTTTGACGAATATATGTTCCGTCT
Organism: uncultured Muribaculaceae bacterium; assembly: GCA_910586175.1. GTDB lineage: Bacteria > Bacteroidota > Bacteroidia > Bacteroidales > Muribaculaceae > Lepagella. The sequence goes on from CAJUIJ010000144.1 coordinate 4,531, forward strand.
GGTAATCGACAAGAAATATGCCACACCTCAGGTGCTGGAGATATTGAAGCAGAAACCCACCTTGCTGCCGGCTTGGGACCCGATGTTCGCACCCGAAAACTAAATTTCATTTATCAAATATCAGATTTCAAATTTCATACTCTGCCAATGGTAAAAGAACTGGAAAAATTTCGGGATCGCCGCACAGTGCGCCGATACAGCGACCGCGAAGTGAGCAATGAGATGCTTGACGAAATTTTGGAGACTGCCATGCGTGCACCCACATGTGGCAACATGCAGCTCTACACGGTAGTGGTAAGCCGCACAGCCGACGAGAAAGCGGCCCTCGCACCGGCTCATTTCAACCAACCGATGGTGACCGGCGCACCTGTGGTGCTGACCGTATGTGCCGACTATGCGCGGTTCACGCGATGGTGCCGGCTTA
>CAJUIJ010000144.1:4964-6352 GCA_910586175.1 uncultured Muribaculaceae bacterium
AGCGGTGCCGATCCGGGTTACGATAACCTGCTCTCATTCATGTCGGCAATGTCAGATGCCACGATATACGCACAGCAGATTGTAGCGATAGCCGAAAGCCTTGGCTTGGGCACTTGCTATTTGGGCACCGTGACATATAACGCTGACAAGATTTCAGAGCTGCTCAATCTGCCCGAACTTTGTGTGCCGGTGGCCTGCATCACTATGGGATGGCCCGACGGAAAGGGAGAGGAGACCGAGCGCTTGCCGCTCCGTGCCGTGCGCCACGACGGAGCTTATCGTCACGATTCCGATGAAGAAGTCATGGAATTTTTCAAGGCCAAGGATGATTATGCGCCTAACCGCAAATATGTGGAAGAGAACGGCAAGGAGACACTCGCGCAAGTATTTACCGACGTGCGCTATCCACGTGCCATGAACGAGGAGTTCAGCGGCACATTCCTGAATCTGCTCCGCGCAAAGGGCTTCATGAAATAGAAAACATTAACATACAGATAAGGGTTAATAAAGAGGGTATGTCATACCCTCTTTATTACGCTTGACTATGGAAGAGAAAGAAATCCAAGATAATAACACCGGAGCTATTGACTTGCGGCGCGTTTCAGTGACCCGTTATATCACGCCCCTTCGGGAAGGAGGGTCGCTGCCTGCGCTTGCCGATGCCGACGATGGCTTCAAGTATGTGGTGAAGTTTCGCGGTGCAGGTCATGGCACAAAGGCCCTTATCTCGGAATTTATCGGCGGCGAACTTGCCCGTGCCGCCGGGCTCCGGGTGCCGGAACTCGTACTGCTCGACCTCGATGAAAATTTCGGGCGCACCGAAGCTGATGAAGAAATCCAAGACCTGCTCAAGGGAAGCACCGGCCTCAACCTCGGACTCCATTACCTGTCGGGAGCGATGACATGGGATGTCTCGGTAAACCGTGCCGCACCCGATGAAGCCTCTCGCATAGTATGGCTTGACGCATTCCTGACCAACATAGACCGCACCGTGCGCAACACCAACATGCTGTTGTGGCACCGTGAGCTATGGCTTATCGACCATGGAGCTTCGCTCTATTTTCATCACACGTGGGACGGTTGGGAAGATAAAGCCCTGAGTCCGTTTCCATATGTCAAAGACCATGCGTTGCTCCGCGATGCATCCCGGCTTCGTGAAGCTGACGAATACATGCGTTCACGCATCACACCCCAAATCATACGCAATATCGTTGAGGCGATACCCACCGAATGGTTTGACGAGATTCCGGCCGATGAAGCCCGGCGTGTGTACATAGAGTTCCTTAACCGCAGACTTGCCAACTCATCAATCTTTACCGACCATGCAATCGAAGCCCACAACCGACTCTACATCTGAGCGCAAGCTTTATGAATATGCAGTGATACGC
>CAJUIJ010000145.1:0-4018 GCA_910586175.1 uncultured Muribaculaceae bacterium
ATTCACATTTAACGCCAACATAATTTTATTAGTTAATGACTGATTTTGAATTGATTATAGGCATTAAACGCAAAAAAAATGCAACGACCCTTAGAAAAATAAAGGCCGTTGATAATTTAGGAGAATTGAAGTTACGGAAGATATAACACGAGGTATTCCATTAGCCTACGTTGATATAGGCTTTTGTGGAATTTGCGGCGATATTGACAATGGGATGTGTAGGCTTTGAAGATGTTGCGGTTGCCGGATTTGAGGAGGCGGAGGACGCTGGACTTGTTAACTACCCCGGGGCCACAGTTGTATGCGAGGGCTGCGAGGAGTATTTGTCTTTGCCGTATTTCTCGTACAGTGCGCAGAATTTGGAATAGTCTTTGCGAAGAAGTGCGTCAGCCTGTGCTTCGGTTAGTTGACAACCACGGCGGTAAGGTTCACCCGGCTGAACTTGATGTCCATATCCTACATAAGGCCAATGTTTCGGCTTATGAAGTGTTTCAAACTTCTTGATTATTAAAACTGCACGCTCAAAGAGCGGTAGTTCCATTATACTTCTTTTTGTTTTCTGCTCCCTTGCGGGGGCAGTTCGTTGTGAGGCGGCGTTTCAGTTGTTGAACTCGAAGCTTTTCTATCGTCTCCTAAATCCTTTAAAAATTTTAGGATGAGGGAGTTGGCTTTGTCGACTGCGGTGGTATTTAGGGAGGCGAGGTAGATTTGTGTGGTGGTCTCGCTGTCGTGGCCCATGCCTTCGCTTATTATGCTTAGGGGGATGCCTTTGGCTTTGGCTGCACTTGCCCATGAGTGACGGGCTACGTACATAGTTAATGGTATTTGTATGCTTACCATATCGGCTATCTTCTTCAGGTTGCGATTTATGTTGTAGCCTGTGTTGCGGTAGGCATATCGCTCGTTTATGCCCCTCTTCTTAATTATAGGCAATAGGTATTGCGTCGGATTGTCGGGATATTTGTCAAGAATGGCTTGCATCTCCCGCGTCCATGCGATAGTTAGTTGCTGGCCTGTCTTACGGCGGCGATAGGTCAGCTTGCCGTGTTTCAAGTCAGCTTTCTTCAGGAAGGCCATATCTATGAAGCTCATGCCCCGCAGATAAAAACTCATCATGAACATGTCGCGCGCGTAGCTTATTGTCGGCGTGCGTGATAGGTCAAGGGCTTTGATTTTCTTTATTACTGATAGCGGCAGTGCGCGTTTCACTGTTTTGTCCACTCCGGTGTATACACGATTGAAGGGATTGCGGTTTTCAGTTATGCCTTGTTCCACTGCACGGTTATAGACTGCGCGGAGTATTCGGGTGTAGAATGAAATTGTGTTGGGTGTATTGCCGTTGACTTTGTGCCATGCTTCGTATGCCTCCATTAGCTCTGATGTAATAGAATCGAGCATTATATCGTCTTCCTCAATGAAGTCGGCCTGCGTAGCTCGGGTTGCCAAAAACTTTTTGAAGCTGTTGAGGGTCGCCTTATATGTTTCTGATGTCCTTATGCTGCCGTTTTGTTTGAATTTGTATATGAGGTGCTCCATGTAGTTACACAAGGAATATTCGTTGGCATATCTGCGAAACTCGTCTATCACGTCGTCGACGGTGTATGATATTCCTTCTGCATCAAGGTGCCTGTCAATCTTCGCCAACCGCTCAAGGTCTCTACGGATTCTCTCCCTTATTGACATGATGAGAGGTTTCCGTTCACTTGATTGTTTTGTTGTCACCATTGAGCGGGTTTCGTCCCATTCATCCGGAAGTACCCTATATCGGGTGCTGAGTTGGCGGACTTTCCTGTGGTGGATTATCTGGTAGTAGATTGTTCCTTCGTGTTTTGCGTTTGGATTGGTGTGGGTTGAGGGTCTGAATTTTACTTTTATTGAGGCCATTGTTTTTTATCTTTAAGATATGGCCTGGAGTAGTGTTTTTATTCATGCAGCGTCACTAAGCAAATCTAAATTTAAAATTCAAAGCTCAAACATTTTGTTGTCGTCGCCGGAGGCTCCTCGCTCCCGGTGGCTTCGCGTCGTTGCATCTCGAACTTGGGGATAGGGTGCACTGACTACGACCACAAACTTAAAAGGGGAGGCGCCGTGACGTCTCCCCCTCTGCTTTTGGGTATTGGTTGGGTTTTGGTTGCTATTAGATGATGCCTTGGCCCATCATTGCGTCTGCTACCTTGAGGAAGCCTGCGATGTTGGCACCCTTCATGTAGTTGATGTAGCCGTCGGCTTCTGTGCCGTGTTCCACACATGCCTCGTGAATGTTGGCCATGATCTCGTGGAGCATGTCGTCAACCTTCTTGGCACTCCACTGCAGGTGTTCTGCATCCTGAGTCATCTCAAGACCTGACACTGCCACACCACCGGCGTTTACAGCCTTGCCGGGAGCATAGGGTTTCTTTGCTTGGATAAATGCCTCGATTGCCTCTGCGGTACATCCCATGTTGCTGACTTCAGCCACCATGAGCACGTCATTGGCGATAAGCATCTTTGCATCTTCCTCACCGAGTTCGTTCTGGGTTGCACAGGGAAGTGCGATGTCGACTTTCTGTTCCCAGGGTTTACGGCCTGCGATGAATTTGGAGCCGGCGAACTTCTCAGCGTAGGGAGCAACTACGTCGTTGCCGCTTGCGCGGAGTTCGAGCATATATTCGATCTTCTCTGCATCGAGACCTGCGGGATCGTAGATGTAACCGTCAGGACCGGAGATTGTCACCACCTTGCCGCCGAGTTCTGTAGCCTTGGTAGCTGCACCCCATGCCACGTTACCGAAGCCGGAGATTGCGATAGTCTTGCCTTTGATATCTTGCTTGAGGTCGCGGAGCATCTGCTGCACGAAATAGAGTGCACCGAAGCCGGTAGCCTCAGGACGAATGCGGCTGCCGCCGAAAGAGAGACCCTTACCTGTGAATGTACCTGTGTTCTCGCGAGCGAGTTTCTTGTACATGCCATACATGTAGCCAACTTCGCGTCCGCCTACGCCGATATCACCTGCGGGCACATCGCGATCCGGACCGAGGTTGCGCCAGAGTTCGAGCACGAAAGCCTGGCAGAAGCGCATGATCTCAGCATCGCTCTTGCCGCGGGGGCTGAAGTCTGAACCTCCTTTTGCTCCACCCATGGGAAGAGTGGTGAGGGCATTCTTGAAAGTCTGTTCGAAACCGAGGAACTTGAGCACCGAGAGGGTAACGGAAGCGTGGAAACGGATACCTCCCTTGTAGGGGCCAATGGCGTTGTTGAACTGAACGCGATAACCGATGTTGTTTTGCACTTCGCCCTTGTCGTCGACCCAAGTCACGCGGAATGTAAAGATTCTATCCGGCTCCACCATACGTTCGATGATGCGGGCTTTCTCATACTCGGGGTGCTGGTTGTAGACGTCTTCCACGCAAAGGAGCACCTCTTTTACTGCTTGGAGAAATTCCTTCTCTCCCGGATGTTTGGCCTCAAGATTGGCCAGAATCTCATTGATGTTCATGATAATCTGTTTAGATTTAGGTTGTGAATTATCTTCGTGTTTTCATGCGGCCAAATTTGCGCTTAAGGGTGTTGCTCTACGGCATGCCCGGCATCGTTTGGCCTTGCACTGCAAACTTACAAAATAAAATTCATATGGCAATGAAAAAAAGTGAATAAAAACGGGCAAAAAAAGATGTTTGAAAACATGGTTTTATAGCTTGCGGTTTTTGGTTGCTTTTTGGTTGCCTTTTTTAAGCTGAACCACATCTGCTTATCAAAGCTCTTCGAGCTTTCACAGAACAAAAGCTTACCTTATCCATATCTCTTCGAGATTTCACAGAACAAAAGCTCACCTTACCCATAGCTCTTCGAGATTTCACAGAACAAAAGCTTACCTTACCCATAGCTCTTCGAGATTTCTCTGAACAAAAGCTTACCTTACCCATAGCTCTTCGAGCTTTCTCTGAGCAAAAGCTCACCTTACCCATAGCTCTTCGAGATTTCACAGAACAAAAGCTTACCTTACCCATAGCTCTTCGAGATTTCTCTGAACAAAAGCTTA
>CAJUIJ010000145.1:4118-6305 GCA_910586175.1 uncultured Muribaculaceae bacterium
AAAAGCTCACCTTACCCATATCTCTTCGAGCTTTCACTGAACAAAAGCTTACCTTACCCATAGCTCTTCGAGATTTCTCTGAACAAAAGCTTACCTTACCCATAGCTCTTCGAGCTTTCTCTGAGCAAAAGCTCACCTTACCCATATCTCTTCGAGCTTTCACTGAACAAAAGCTTACCTTGCTCATAGCTCTTCGAGCTTTTACTGAACAAAAGCTTACCTTGCTCATAGCTCTTCGAGCTTTCACTGAACAAAGGATGGCCTTATGTATCTGATTATTGCTTTTCTTTATTGGCTTTATTTCCGGTATTCCCCTATTCTTACGCACGAAAAAGGGGACCCCTTGCGGGGCCCCCTCACCATATATTAGGTCACAGTAGAAAGGATTACTGTTTGAAGATTACGATACGGTTCCAGTCATTGTGTGAAGGATATTCCTGTACGTCTGAGCCAAATGATTTGGTTTCGAGACGGTCTGCGGAGATTCCGTATTCGTTGATAAGTGCATTCTTGACGGCTTCGGCACGTTTTTCGGAGAGCTGCATGTTGTATTCAGCAGTACCGGTGTCCTTATCAGCGTAACCTGCGATCACGATTTTCTCGTTGGGGTTAGCCTTAAGCCATTCAGCCATTGAGTATACGTTGACCTCTTCGGTTGGCATGATGTCTGCGCTGTTGATATTGAATCTGACGGTTGCCATGAGCGGGGCGTTAGCACAATCCTTCTGCACCACTTCGGGGCAAGGAAGCTGAGACTGGAGGTCTGCCACTGTCTGACCGCAAGCGAGAAGCTGTGCGCGGAGGTCGTTGACCTGACCGTTGAGGGCTGCTACCTGAGATACATATTCACATTCGTTGAACTTGTTCCAGCCGCGTCCGCCGATGTTGAAGTTGAAACCACCCATTGCCTGCACGAGAGCGTCGATTGAGCGGCCCTTGGTGTTGTTGTTCCAGTTGTCGGCATAGAAAGCTGCACGAGCCTCAGCGAAGAAGTCTACATACTTGCAGAGACGGAAACGGAACTGAAGACCTGCTGTGACAGGAAGTGTCCATTCTACTCTCTTGTAAGGCGAGCCATATCTCTCATGGTGGTCACGAAGCACGTTTGTTCCGGTGGGGAAACCATCCTGTGCGCCGCGGAATCTCCAACTTGCCTCACCGCCGATACCTACGAACGGGATAATTGAGAATACACGGTTGGGGTTAACACCTCCAAGTGAGTTGAACATATCCCACATTAGCTCGAGGTGAACACCGGCGTGGCGCATCTTGCCATGTCCGAGTTCCTGTTCGGCCTGAAGTCTTGTCTGGGGTGCGTCCCAATGGATAGAACCGTACATACCTTTCAGGCGGAATCCCAAGTAGGGAGAGAACCAACGGCCGAAACCTACGCTGTAAGCAGCTGTCCATTTCTTACCGTCAACGTTGTCTTGTTTCGAATAACCTTTCTCCACCAACGGTTGGTTAGCACCTGCGCTCAGCTCGATAAACCAGTTGTCGCGCCAATTGGAGAAATAGTGGGTCGTGTTGTCACATTGGAATTCAGTGACTGTCACTGCGTCGTCAACAAATACATCCTGAGCCTTTGCTGAATTGCAGAATCCGATCGTTCCGGCACACACGGCCATTGCGAGGTAAAGATTGCGTGTTTTCATACTGTGTGATTTTTAATAATAGAACTTAGTTAAATATCTCTCATTTTGAAGCGGAATCATTCCCTTCTGCCGGACTCCCGGAGTCTTGTTCCGAAGAATCTACACCGGCTTTATTATCAACTCCGGGTTTGTTCCGATTTCACTTATAGAACACGGCAGCACGTCCGAAGGTTCAATAAATGTTGAAATATCTTAAAAAAAAATTAGGTCTCCGATTATGGAGACCTAACTCTATATGTATTCTTTGTATTCTTACTGCTTGAAGATTACGATACGGTTCCAGTCGTTGTGTGAAGGATATTCCTGAACATCTGAACCGAACGATTTAGTTTCAAGGCGGTTGGCATCGATTCCATACTCATTCACGAGAGCGTCCTTGACTGCATTGGCACGACGCTCAGAGAGCTTGAGGTTGTATTCAGCCGTACCTGTATCTTTGTCGGCGTAACCGGCGATAATAATTTTCTCGTTGGGGTTAGCCTTAAGCCACTCTGCCATAGTGTAGATGCTGACCTCCTCGGTGGGGAGAATC
>CAJUIJ010000146.1:0-4547 GCA_910586175.1 uncultured Muribaculaceae bacterium
GTCAAGCATGGCACTGGCACAAACGCCACATGATTCAGTTTAACCTTGACGATGCCCCAATCCCGGATTCTGTTGTGATGAATCTGATAGACCGTGCTTATTTATATGTGAGAGGCCGTTTGCCCAAGAAAATTCAAAATCAATGGAATTGAATGACGCGGATTAAGATTAAGAGGGAGCAAAAGACAGTGGAGCAGATGATCCGGCTATATTGCCGACATCGGGAAGGCAACCTGGAGTTGTGCGCAGATTGCACGTCTCTGTTGAAGTACGCCCGGAAGCGTCTCGAGAATTGTACTTTCGGCGAGAACAAGAGCAGCTGTCGCAAATGCCCGGTGCATTGTTACCGCCCGGACATGAAAGAGCGAATCAGGTTGGTTATGCGCTATTCAGGACCGCGAATGATTTTCTATCATCCCTTGGCCGCAATACGTCATCTTATAACCGAACTCCGGTGAATATTCAATTTTTGATTGACTGGGGGCGCGAAAATTTCGACCGTATAATGGAAAACCGAAATAATAAAACGAATTGATATGGAAATAATATCATTGAGAAAGAATCCGGAATACTTAGAACTGGCAATAGTCTACTTTCAAGAGAAGTGGGCTACCAAGGACTCCATGGCTGTCTACGACGATTGTATGCGTCATTGCATAGATGCCGCCAATCCTCTGCCGCAATGGTACCTATTGGTTGATGGCGACAGAATAATCGGTTGTGCCGGATTGATAACAAATGACTTCAATTCCCGTATGGATTTATACCCATGGTTAGCTGCACTGTATGTCGAGGAAGATTGTAGTGGCAATGGTTGCGGCAAAATGCTGATTGAACATGCAGTAAAGGACGCAGGATTGCTCGGGTTCAAAAACCTGTATCTATGTACCGACCATATTGGATTTTATGAACGATTTGGTTTTGATTTCATAGGCTTTTGCTATCATCCGTGGGGTGAGAAGACGAGAATTTATCATTTGACATTGGTTTAAAAGAGTATGCCATATATGAACTCAACTGACAACGCCTTATCGGAATATTTCAAAATCATCCGGCAATTTTTAAAATACCATGCCGGAGAGGGGGATGTCGTCTCTGCACGGCAAGCTGTCGAGGCAATAACTCCTGCTGCCGTACAAGGTGATGTAAACATGGAGATATACCGAAACGATTGCCCCGACGGAATAGAGGCAGAGCAGCGAAAGGCGTTGATTCTGGAATGGCACAGACGTTTACGCGATATATTGGCAACAAAGGCCGACAAAGGTTCGGTTGATGCAGCCAAGTCATTGATGAATCTGTATGTTGAGGATTGCCCTGAGGACGCAAATACCGAAGAGGGTCTTGTAACAGCGCGGAAATGGTATGACCGATGGATTGATATATTGGCGGCAAAAGCAGCAAAGGGCAATTTTGTGGATAAAATGAATCTTGCCGACATACTTCTGTATGCCGATGGCGTGCCGGAGGTGCTTTTGGATTGCTTCTCAGACGAAGATGATGAGCGGAGTCTACGGCAAGCCATAAGACTGTATAGAGATATAACTGACAGTGACGGTGATGACTTCTTTAAGGCAGAAGCCTATTATAAAATGGGCATTGCCTATCATGATTTGGGTGATGATAAAAAGGCGCTTACGTGTTTCAAGAAAGCCGCAAAACTGAATTGGCACGAAGCGTATGCAAAAATAGGCGATGCTTACCGCTATGGCAATGGTGTTGTGCCGGACGATGATACGGCCCGCAAATGGTATCGGAAAGGTGCTGATGTTGGAGAAATCACAGCTACACTGAAACTTGCCGGATGCTACAAATACGGCATCGGCGGCAAGCAGGATTATGAAAAGGCAATGCTTGAATATCAGCATATAGCCGAGCGTATCAATGGCCGAGGTTTCAAGCATCAGGTCACCGGCATCGGAACTGCTTTATACGAACTCGGCGACATGTATCTCAATGGGCTTGGCGTACAGCCCGATTTGAAAAAGGCAATCCGCTATTTCATCATTGCTGCGAAGAAATGCAATAATTCTCAGGCTGAAGACAAATTAAACGAAATACTCGATATAAAGACAGGCTTCTAATTACGGAAGTGAGGCGGCAATCAAATTTGTTTTGAGGTGCTGTCTTATTTCACTTAAAGTGACTCATCACCACGCCACAGACTACGGATTGTATTCACACACATCATTTCAATGCCTGGCCATCATGGAAGGCATTGCCGACACGAGTGCCAAGTGCCACATAGCCATTGTGAATAGGGTCGAAGGTGATTAGTTTCATCTTCTCAACATCCGGTTTGCCATCTTCTGCAAGATAAGCCTCATCACAAACTATATTAATAATTTCGGCTATGATATAGTAACCGGTCTCTGATTCGTAGAGTTTCTCCTTTATGCGACATTCCATTGTCATTGGGAAACAACCGAATACAGGAGCGTTGACATTATCTGCCTTTCTATATTCCCATCCGGCTTTATCAACTTTGTTATGTTCCTTCTTACCGCTCACTATGCCGACATAATCGGCTGCAACCATCGAGTCAACAGTAGCGAAAGCAACTGTAAAATCCGGGCATCGGTTAAGATTCTCGGTGGTGGCATGACTGCCCATTGAAATCATTATCTCGTTCACATCCCACTGCCCACTCCATGCGGCATTCATCGCGTTTGGTGTGCCATCGGCATCGTATGTGCCGATTATCAATACCGGCTGTGGAAGCATCCACGCCTTAGGCTTAAAGTTCTTCATATTGTTATGATAATTTTAGAGGTTGCGCACAAAGTATATGTGCATTATATGAGGTCGGCAAAAGTCAGTTGCAGTAAATGCACGTATACTTTGTGCGAGACCTATTTATACACTATTATAACTAAATTTCATTCATAAAGGTTTGATACGAAGTTTTTGCTCTGATGGAGCAGCCGCCATTCTGTGACTGAAGGGTACATATAATTTGTGCGCGACCTATAACAATTCCACTTTAAATTTTAGCAATTCAATAAGAGTGTGAAGTCCATTGCTTATTCCTATATTTGGATACAAATTTACTCAATAATTGCTATTTTTTCGTTAAATTTGCAGATATTAATCAAAGAATACCAACTATGTTATCACACATGCTCCAACTTCGGAAATACACTTCATAGACTATTCTCCATTATCATTGTGTAAAAACATAAAAGTATGGATTCAAGATATGCATAAGCTCAAAAAATATCTTAAATAAAAGATGGATAATTTCGTAGCAATAGACTTTGAGACAGCAAACGGTCAGCGGTCAAGCGTATGTGCTGTCGGTATAGTGGTAGTTAGGGGTGGAGTAGTGGTTGATAAATATTATAGCCTTATTAAGCCATCTCCAAATTATTACACCTTCTGGACTACTAAAGTGCATGGATTGACGAGGATAGATACGGATGGACAACCACAATTCCCGGAAGTTTGGGCGAATATAGCCCCCCGTATAAAAGGATTGCCATTGGTAGCTCATAACCGGCCCTTTGATGAAAGTTGCTTGAAAGCTGTGTTCAATGAATATGGTATGAAATATCCGGATTATGAGTTTTATTGTACTCTCTCTGCTTCGCGTCGCAATCTGGATTTATCATGCCATAAACTTAATGTTGTGGCAGCTGCCTGTGGTTATGACCTGGAGAACCATCACCATGCACTCGCCGATGCGGAGGCGTGTGCTGCCATCGCAATGAAAATTTTATAAAACTCAAACTGATGTTTTTTCCGCATAACCGGCAGCCACTACAAAGAGGGTGGACTGCCTATCGTATTCAAACTTGGATAAGAAAAAGATAAACAACTTCAATTGATGCCAGGGTAAAATGGCTGTGAGGATGAACTTATGGATAATAAAACTATTGATACCAAAAGACTTCAATTACGAAATTGGGTATTAGATGATGCGGATGCTCTCTTCAAATATGCTTCTGATCCAAGAGTGAGTGAACTTGCTCTTTGGCCGTGTCATACATCGGTAGAGATGAGCAGGGATGTGATTGATAAATTTTTCATCACCAATCCCTATAATTACGCGATTGTACTGAAAGAGACCAATGAGCCGATTGGATGTATTGGCTTTGTGCCTGAGGGAGAAGAGCATTATAGTGTTTTGACGAATGAAAGGGAAGTTGGCTATTGGATTGGTTTCCCTTACTGGAATAAAGGATTAACAACCGAGGCTCTTGAAGCACTTATAACCTGTTGTCGTGATTCCATAGGGTTAAATTCTCTCTTGATTACTATTGATGATATGAATACAGCATCGCAACGGGTTGCTGAAAAATGTGGATTCCAATTATTGGAATATTATCATCACCATGAGACATTAAGTAAGGCATATCGACTAAATCTTCATACAACATGAGATATTAAAGAGGCAATAACATGCATCTTTGTCTGTATTTCAGGAAAGATAGTATATAATCTGAGCGGGTACTTAAGTACTAAACGATTTGTAATGAGTTATTTTAAATTCAAATTAAAAACTTGTGATTTAAATTTTTAATGACTCAATAATTATGATACATAGT
>CAJUIJ010000146.1:4557-6274 GCA_910586175.1 uncultured Muribaculaceae bacterium
ATGGCATAATTTAAAGAAATCAACTACAATATAGAAGTGAAATGATGATTGAAGCCAATGATATTGAAGTGACCCTGTTGAGCATGGCGGATGAGCGTCAGGCGAAGCATCTTTTGCGCTTTTTCAAAACCGGGCCGGGACAGTATGGAGAGGGTGACAGGTTTATCGGGTTACGTAATCCGCAAGTGCGCCTGGTGGTGAAGGAGGCATGGAAAGATACCCCGCTCACCGAGGCGGTAAAATTAGTAAAGTCGCCGCTTCATGAGGTGCGCCTCTGCGGTTTGTTGATAATGGTGGAGCAGTATCTAACTTCCATGAAAAAGAAAGATTCAGCCGCCATGTCTTCAATATTTGATATATACACATCACTTCATCCTTACATTAACAACTGGGATTTGGTTGATTTATCGGCAATAAAAATCGTAGGTAACCATGAAGTGATCAATCCCGATCTTACCCTTATGGATGAGTGGATTAATCAGGAGGGGCATACGCTTTGGCAACAGCGTATTGCGATGGTGAGCACTTGGATGTTAATACGTCATGGTCGCGCCGATGTGTGTTTTCAAAGAGCGGAAAAACTATTGACCAGTCATCATGACCTGTTACACAAGGCCGCCGGATGGATGCTTCGTGAAGCATGGAAGAAAGGGTATAAAGAAGAGTTTCGCGATTTTCTTTCAGACAATGTCTCATCAATGCCCTCTGTAATGTTGAGCTATGCCTGTGAGCAGATGCATGTTGGTGAGCGTCACGAATGGCAAAAACTAAGAAAGGGCAAGATGCCTGATTGCATTATTTCGCAATGAATTGTTATCGCACATGGCCGGCTTTCTGAGATATACCATGTCTTTCAACTCCACACCCTCTTCTATTATAGTATGATCATAATTGTCGATGAAAAAATTCGGAATGCGATGAGAATAATTATACCCGCAATTATGATAGAAACGCAGTGTTGACGGGGTCTCACCTGTGCCCAATTGAAATACCTTATCAGGAAACATTGATTCCACATATTCCAACATCGATCTCCCTATGCCTTTATTGCGATGCTCAGGCAATACTGCTAAATTCTTTATCTCCATTATGCCATCGCCTTCAGTTGTCACAGCGCAGCAAGCTGATGGAATGCTATCAATGAATCCGATAAACAATAGGCAATCTCCGAGATAACGGTCTATCATGCTTTCCTGTTCATCCCCAATCAACAGCAAATTTAAATACCGCTTCTTCTCAGCAGTTATTTTTATAATCTCAATCACGCTCTTGTCTTCAGTTGGAATTTTTCGCTTGCAGTGACTTGCCAAATGGCAGCAATGCCAACTTCATCAGTTTGAAGTGTTGGACTCCGAAGGGAATTCCTACTATTGTGATGCAGAAAAGCAATCCCCAACCAAGATGCGTGAGCGCAATTGCGAAGCCCCCGACAAACCACCAGATTATATTCATTATACCCGCAAGGCAACCAGAAGGCCAACTTTCATTGGATATGTCTGTGCCGAACGGCCACAACGCAAGTACCGCCAACTTCATTGTTTGAAGTCCGAATGGTATGCCTATGATTGTCAACATCATCAGCACACTCGATATGGCGTATTCAATGGCTATCATCAGACCGCCAAACACCACCCATATTATGTTGAGAAATATATTCATATTGAAGTTGTTTAAACTAATTTTTTATTAACATTTGCGAGATATTTTTGAGACGATT
>CAJUIJ010000147.1 GCA_910586175.1 uncultured Muribaculaceae bacterium
CATTATGACATCATGACATTATGACATTATGTCACGATGTCATTAAGATTTATTCATTAGCCTTGACCCTGTCGCCGGGGTTGACATTCTTCTCGGCCTCCACCTGGCGGCGATAGAGTCCCACCTTTATGCCGCAGCCCGGATGGTTGGCCTCTACCATCTGCTGCCACGGGCGGCACAGCACCATATCGGGCACGCATGTCTCCGTGGCGTTATAGACCTTCAGCGCGTAGAGCTTTTCGCTGCCGCTTCCTAACTTGGTGTCGAGTATCAGGTTGGAAAGCGACGGGTCGAGACCGAAGCCCGATGTGGCCGCCGCCTCCGACTTCTTGCATATCGCCACCTGCGCTTCGATATACTCCTTCACCTTGTTGTCTATACTGGTGATTTTCCACCCCTCGAACTGCCGCGCCTCCTCGTTCCAGAACTGTGACGTGTGCAAGAACTTGCCGGCGTTCTCCTTGCCCGACATCCGGGCTGCGAACATCTCCATGGCATCATCCTTGAATTTCTCGAGCAGCTCGTCGGTATATGGTTCGCCGGTGCGGCGGCATATATCCTCGATGCGCTTGCGTTGCTCCTCCCAATATGAGTTGGGACTCTCGATATGTTTCGAGATTGCTGAGGCGTTGGCGTTATAGGTGGCAAGCAGCGGGGCGAGCGTGCCTGCAAGCTCGAGCCAGTCGAACGCGCCCACGAAGCGCGGTATGCTGTAATGATCATGGTTGTAACTGTACACATTGTAATAGGCGAGCGACACGCCATATTTCATCGGGTCCTTAGGGTCGAAGAGCGGGTATACCCTCGACACCGATGGCTCGGCCAAGGGCCAGTTGGAGACCATGGCATGTGTCGGCGCAAGATTGTCGCCTCGCCATATGAACCTCACCTTGCCCGCCGGCACATGCTCGACCCTCAATATCTTCCCCTCGCCGATACGTGCGCCACGGTTTCTTATAAACTTCACCCAGAACCCCTCCAAGTGGCAGAGGTCTATTAGGCAGCGGTGCATCTGGGTCTCGTAGTCGGCCTGCTCCAATTCCTTGGTAAGCTCCGGATTGATGAGCCATTGCCGGTAGAGCGAGTTGTCGGCATCGACCGCGTCGGTGTAGAGTCGCGGACCCTCGCCCCATTGCAGACCGGCCTTCTTGCCCATGATGCCCTCTCCGGCGTAGAATTTCTCCAGCAGGCGCATCACACGCCCCGGCAGGTCATTGTCCGATCCGTAGGGAATAATCCGGTGCCCGTTTACATCCATATATTTCCAGCCGAAGGTGGTCACGCCCGCTCCCCTTAGGTGAAACTGCGTGGGTGTCCACCCTCCGGTGCCGGCCATGGCCCCCATGTTGAACGAATAGACCGCGCCCGATCCATCGTCAACAAATCCGAAATTACCACATCGTCGTATCATTATTAATTTTGAATTTTGAATTTTCAATTTAGAGAGAGCTTGTGGCCGTTAAACTCCACAAGCAGCATCTGCCAGCACACCTTGGCCATGCCGGTCTGCGTGTCGGTATAGAAGAGTTTGAAGTCGGAGTTCTCAATTTGCTCCTCCTTGGCAGCCGGGCGGAGTCTCGCCTCGCTCACATGCGCAAGGTCTCCACCTTTGCCGCGCTGCCGGTCCCACTTGCGGTGCTTCAGTGAGAAAGTGCCTCCCTTCTCACTGATTTCGCGCATCTCTTTTATAGCGGCGTAAACATCCATGGGTCGCCGCGCACCCTCGATAATCTTTTCCATGTCGCAAATATCGTCACTCTCAAATGCACCCGGAAGGACACACCCCCTCGCCCCACAAAAAAAACACCCCCACCGTGATGGTGAGGGTGCAGAGCCATTGAGAACAACTTCTAAGGGTGTAAATCAAACGAGTTGCAAGTGGCTCAATTCATTGCCGAAGGCATGTAATGCTTTCTGTATTTTCTCTGTGGTCTTGTGTGAGGGTGTGCGGTAGCCGGAAACATACTGCGAGAGTTGAGCAGCTGATATTCCGGTAAGTTTTGCGAGTCCCTTGTAGGTTATGAAGTCGGCATAATATTTAAGGAAAGAGGGCAGATCATAAGAGAAGATAAAATTAACCTCCTCAAAAGGTTTGCCCCTTTTTATATGAGACAACCTCATATCCTCATATGATGCGTTGAAGTCGTCTATCGCTTCCGCAGCAGATTCCCCCTCCCCGATGACTCCATATGTCAGATTGTTATCATCGGGCATATATGCTCCATAGGTGCCATCTTTGCCGCGTTCAATAAATACTCTGATATTTCTCATTTGAACATAACTTTAGATTATTGTGGTATAGTATAGGTCTGTGTTAAAAGGCAGGGGCTATTGCCCCTCCCTTTATTTGATTCCGGCATCACGAAGTATCGATTTCAGTGTTCCTGTCGCTACTTCTTTTGATTCATGCATGCTTGTTTTAAACTCTTTCCCTGTCTTAGGTGAGTACCACACCGGGTGTCCATGTGCATACTCTCCAGTGGGATAGCATCCGAATTTCCGGAGCTTGCGGTGAAGTTCATTATATTTCATTGTTCTCTCGTTTGATTTACATTGCAAATATAATGCTAAATTTTTATTTAGCAAAATTTTCAGACATAAAAATGCGGTAATTCTGAAAATAAGTAGTAAAAAAATACATGGTTTGGACTGAAATATTGCAATTTTGGCTCTAAATTTTGGTCTTGTTTTTGCGATTTGGTTATATTTCAGTGGTTTAGAGGTGCTTGTTTTGCGATTCGCGTTTTTTGTCGCGCAACGATGACCGGCCCGCTTAGATTTGTTTTAATAATTACCGGCGGTTACTGTGAGTGACATGTGAGCGGGCGCGCCGGAGGGTGTGCCCGCTCACACAAAATAAGCGTCCGGGAGTCTCACGACTTCCGGACGCGGCTACAATAAAGCTAAAGCTATGTCAACTCTTGCATAATGTTTCTAATGAACTGACAAATCTTCTTTACCTATGTATCTACCTACGAAATAAACAACCTGATAATTTAATGACGTTCTTTATTATCTATAACATCACCTTAATTTTTTTATTCTATCGGCCATCCATCTTTCTGCAAGGCCGTCGCTTCCGGTGTTGGTTCTGCGCTCTGTCTCCACTGCCTTGAGCCAATCCTTGCGCATCATCAGATATTTGAACGCGTCGCTGAAGTTGGTGGAGAGTCTCGGCAGCTTCTTCACAGGCAGCTTCTCACTCTTCTTCACCTTGGCCACGAGCTTTGTCTCTCCCTTATATTTCACGGTGGCCCGGGCCAACTCTATGCTCGATATAAGCTCTGGGCAGTTCTGCGTGTCGATAAGCAGACGGGGCAGCCTTTTGTCATCACCTTTCATCAGTATCTGCATGAATCCATATTCCTTATCCTGAAGCAGATTCGACTGGCCACGGCTCATCAGGTTGACAGCCCAGCCGGTGCGCATGCCGTTGCCGTCGGTCTCAATGCATGCCTTGATCTTCCCTGCATAGTCCTGGTTCTGGCGGTAGAGGTTGTTGCCGGCACGGTCGTAATAGAGGTTGAGTATCTTGGTGGGGTGGTCGGCGAAGAAGTCGAGAAATTGGTCGGCCAGATCCCTGATCCATCCGGGGGGCAGCTCGTAGAAGTTCTTGAGCACACGATATGTCTTGCCGTCAGGCTGCCCGATCACGAGCGAGAGCATATTGCCGAAGTCCATGCCACCCTCGAGCGGAGCGGCGGGGTTAAGGTGACGCAGCTCCGACGACCTCCATGCAGCCTCGCCCGAATATGTGCCGTCGCTATATTTGTGCGCATCGCCAAACAGTACATAAAACCTTGCATCCTTGCGCAGACCGGGTCTCATGCCGAGCACCGACTTCATGAACTCATGCGGCTCGAGCGCACCGTTGTAGAGCCGCTTCACATAGTCCACCGTCAAGATGTCGATATTGATAAGGCTGCTGAGGTTGGTGAAGTAGGTCTGACCCTTGCGCAGCTTCAGCAATCCCTCCTCCCAATAGCCTATCTTCTTCTCGATGCGGGCGATGGTCTTGCCATCGGGGTTACGGCTCCCCTTTATCGCCTCCGACTTGCGGCGTAGCTTGTTGAGCTCGGAGGCGGCCTGCACGATGGTCACAATCCTTTCGGGATTCATCTCCGAGGCATAGCGGAAAAACCAGTCATACTCACCCTCCGACACATCGGGCATGTCGGTCGTGATGGTCACGCCGCCATAGAGGTGGCAGCGTCCGTAGGTTATGGCATCACCGCGCAAGATCGGCAGCACGCTCGCAGCCCGCTTGTCGCTCGCATATTTCGCCTCGTCAAATATCAGGTGTGCCACCGACTTGCCGGCAAGCAGCGAGGGGTTGTCGAGCGAACCGAGAAATATCACCGAGCCGTTCCAGAACGAATAGACATGGCGGTAATCATCCACGATCACCGAGCACCGCTTGCGCCACGCTTCGGGCGGCCGGCCTTTCACGTAGTGCACCCCCTCGATGAGGCCCTGGAGACGCCAGCCATTCTGCACGGCGGGCATGATATTGTCCACGAGGTTTGAATATGTGTTGGCCACGATGGCTATCGGAGCGCCGGGCATCAGACGCACGCACCGCTCCGAGCGGCGGGCTATTATCACGGTGCTCTTCGCCATGCCTCGCCCGCCTATGCACACGAAGTTGGTGGTGTCTATCCAGTCGCACATCACCAGCGCGTCGCTGCCGAATTTCACATCGGCATCAGGCATATTGTCACTCTTTCTCCTCATCGCCAAATTCCTTAGCATCATCCATCATCCGGCTCAGAAGATTGCGGCGTGTCACGCCGGCATCTTCCATGACTCGCTGGCGGCTTATCTCCGGAATGTCCGGTATCGAGTTTATGATCTTCTCTATCTCACGGCGGTCGGCCTTGGGCGCTCCCATGCTCTCCGCATCGTTGGTATATATCACCACCGGCGCGGCGTTGAGCAGTTCCATCGGGATTTCCGCCTCCTGCTCGTCATAGCATCTGCGCAGCTTCGCCGCCTCCACCAGATACCCCCTGGCCTCCTTCAGCTTGCCGGTGGCAGCCGAGAGGTCCGCCCATTTCTCAAGCTTCTCGGCATAGAGGTTGGCCCACGCCTTGGGGCTTACCTTATCGTCGGTATAGAAGAAGTTGAGGGCATCGGCATAAATCTGCCTTGCCATCCAGTCGCTCAGCCCGTACACATCCGACTTAAGCAGCTTTATTATGCCCGATTTTGTCACGACACGCTTGCCGCCCGGGAGCATCATGCGGGCGCGCAGGCCGCGCACCACCTCCATCATGTCGAGATAGGCACGCTCCGCCTCGGTGAGCGAGTCGAGATCGCCATGGCGCAATATGCGCTCTATCTGCGCCGGCGTGATCGCATCGAAGTCGATGCGCGATGGTTTACATGGTAAGTTCGTCATCATCCATATTCTCTATAAGTTGTCGGTATCTCCGGTCTTCTTTCAGCTTGATGTGCGCTGCCACTGCGAATGTGTCGCCGTCGGCTGCATTGCCGCGCACCCGCTCATATATCTGCATGTCGAATGTGGCCTCCTCCATATCTTCGGGGGTCAGCATCGGCTTCAGTCTTCTCTCTTCTTGCATAATTCAGGATCTTCTAAGTCTAATGGGGCTAATAGGGCTAATACTTCGGTTTTGGCCTCTATGGCCTTTCTTGCTTGGGTGAGCTGGTGGGCGAGTTCGGAGCGGTCGCATGGGTGGGTGCCGTAGCGTGTGGCCTCGCGGTGCGCCCGGTCGTAGCTTGCCTGAAGCGTTGCTATCTCATCCTCTATTTTTTTTTACGCCGGTCGAGTTCCTCCTGCAATTCCTGCTTGCGTGTCAGCCACGAGCGATAAGAGGCTTCGGCCTTCTCGTCGGGGGTGCCGGCAGCCGCCGCTGCCTCTGCCTTCTTCTTATGCTTGGAGGTATTGACCATCGCGCTGCGCAGCTTGCCGATGAGATCCACGTCGGAGAGTGCCGACAGGTCTTCACGCTGCTGCATCTTCGAGAATATCGCCGCCTTGCCGAGCAGTGTGCCATGGTCGCGGTAATATTCGAGCTCGCGCCACATCTCGCGGTTGGCCAGATATGACTCCACCACGGTCTCGCAGTCGGCGGCAGACTCGTCGGTGGCTGCATCATCCATGGCCACGAGCCGGGCGTGTGCCGACTTGTAGCCGTTGTGCGCCGTGATCATGTCGTTGACAAGAATCTTCAGCACGTCGGGGCAGTCGGGCGAATTGAGAAAGGGGAAGCGTTCGCGCAGCGTCACGATC
>CAJUIJ010000148.1 GCA_910586175.1 uncultured Muribaculaceae bacterium
ATCTATATAGGGTTTCATTGCGGAATATTCACTATGTCCGGTCCACTTCATCACGACATTCGGGGCAATCCCCATTGCAAGTGCGTTGCAGATGAAAGTTCGCCGCCCACAATGAGAAGTAAGAAATTTATATTTGGGACCATTCTTAGATATTTTATTAGAACCATAATAACGAGTTATCGTAACAGGTTCGGAGATGTTCGCCATCTCACCAACTTTTGGCAATCTATAATCAATCTTGTCAAGCGGCACGTGAGGCAAAACATATTTCCCATGCTTGTGCCTGTTCTTTTCGATTATAGCACGGGAATATTTATTCAATTCAATCCGAAGCAGCCTGTTTGTTTTCTGGGTCACAACCTCAATGCAATCGCCATTGATGTTATCCGATGTCAGTGCAAACGCGTCAGAGAATCGGAGAGAAGTGAAACAGCAGAAGCAGAAAAAGTCGCGCGTCTCGTCCAACAGCCGGTTCTCTGACAAGTCGAGGTTGTAGACACGCATCAATTCATCCCACTTGAGAAAAATCACGGGGGTCTCTGCGGTCTTCAGGGAGGGCGAGAATTCACGTTCGATATCACGGTTGATATACCCCTTGTCAGCAGCCCACCTGAGTGCCCATCGTAAAACTCTGCAATTTTTAATTATAGTCGAATTGGTATATCCCTTTTGACCGCTCTTGCAATTGCACTCATGGAGTTTGTTCGACTGCTGATATACCACAAACTCATTAAGCTTTTCCGCAGTTATTTGCTCAAACGTCAGCTTGCTGTCAAACTTTTGCAATAGCTTGACAACCTGTCGAACTGACTTGATTGTGTTGAACGCCCATTGATGCTGTTTCTCCCCTTCGATGATGAACTGCTCAAGCGACCGCCACAAATCCGGTTTACATGATGGTTTCCCCAACATTTCAGCCCGCAAATCTTCCGGTGCCAAAATTCTATCTTCGTATTCAGCCTTAAAGAATATCTGGTCAGCCTTGTTCTCCAAATCTTCAAGAGCTTTGTTGATGAGCGCCGCAGGCTTATTGTCGTGGAATGATCCGCGGATGCATCTACCGTTTGCAAATTTGTCGGGATTGACACGAAAGCCGGTGGAGAAATAACACATGTTAGAATTCCAGCAAACTCTCAAACGGAGGTCTCCGTTGAGCTTGCGGATATTGTAAGTATAAGATCGTTTGATGGGTTTCATCTTTTCTGAGATATTAAAATAAAAGGTGCTCAGTTTTCAGTTTTTCGAAACATCAAGCTGAACACCCTATTGAACAATGACATGTCGTCACTTTGAAAACCTATTATAGAAACAAGTCGGATTGTCAACCTTAAACTTATGCGACCCGGTTGGCTTGCAAGCGTCCTTCGAATCATTGAACCCATCACGGAATGTAAAGGTCGAAGTCCTTTCAAACACCTCGGACTCAGCTTTATTCTGCATAGAACTCACAAAGAACCTGTTCACAAAACTTTTCATATCATCCCCGTTGCTGCTGAACGAATATGAGATATGGTTGCTGAACGACACGGGAGTATTTTCAGGAGTGTAGGAGAATATGGTCGAGCATTTCTTGGGATAATTTTCCCGATACATCTCCTCTCCACACTGCATGATAGCCTCATCTTGGATTGCGAAACCGTCTATATATTTAGCAGACTTAGGAGGGATTGCTACCGTCTTAGGATAACGTGTCGTAAGAGCATGGCCCGTGGTAGAGGAGCCGAAATACGATGCCACACTTGACTTCATTGCCAGACCTGAGGCCGACCCGCTCACACTCGCATCATAACCGTTTATGGTTCCATAAAGTGAAGCCGATGCACTCACTGAAGCCCCTTCAGTCTTTGAACTTGTCTTGCTCTTACCGGAAGTCGATGACTCTGACACCGTAAATTCGCAGTCCTTGTAATAGTCATACGCAATACCATTCCGAATATAGAAAGAGTTGTCAAGATGCAGGTATATAATCCTGTCTGTCTTGTTGTAGCAATAGAATGTTACATCTCCCTTACGCTTGCAGAAATCGTATCGCACCGTCAGCTCATCGTTATCGAAAACATACCTGTCATTTACCAAGGGGACATTCTCAGACTTCACCTCGTAGACCTGATAATAATACTGTATCGTAGAACACGATGACAGCACCATAGCCGAAATGACCGCAACTGCAAACGCCTGAACCCCTGACATAAACTTCTTCATGATACTTATGCTTTAGTGTTATCTATAATTTATCTTGTAATTCTCTACTTCAAATTATGCAGATTGCATCACAGGTCGAAGTTATTCATGTGAAATGTGATGTTAACCTCGTTCACGCCATCATACGCAATCGGTTTTCCTGAATCCCTGTTGTACTTGATTTTCAGAATGTAACTGTCAACCCCCTCCTTCACCGCGCCCTCCTGCTTGAGACGCAGAATATCCTTTTGATTGAACACAAAGAACAGATTCTCATTCCCCTTGCTACCCCTGATTCTTGAGACCACAATATATATCACTTGAGAGTCCATGTGATAACCGAACCTTTCAATCGGTATCTTGGCCATCAACCTCCCCTCATCATCCATCGAGCACGTCTTCACCTGTATATAATAGAAAAGGTTATTCTTTGATGCAATAATATCAATGCCGTCGTCGATCATCATACGGTTTGCGTTGTACCCATGGAACATCAACTCCGCAAGCGTCGCGCATTCACCGGCAGTTCCGACATAACGAGAGTCACCGACAGGCACAGCCTGAGGAATCGACTTGCGCTTTCTCTTTTTATACTTTCCATTGGAATAAACCAATAGGGAGTCATCACCCTGCTTCTTGTCCTTCTGCAGCAACTGGGTCACCTGCTTGTTGACCTCCTCACTCAATTCCAAGGACGCGAATATAGAATCCCCAGAATGCTTGGCTATAAAATGATCCTTGATGTCCTTTGCCCTTTTGCAGTCGGAGAAGTTCTTGAAGCTTCCCACTATGTCATCCATCGTTATCTCTATTTCCGAATTCAATCCCAATAAATCTTCCATGATATTCTATTTTTATTAGTTCGACATTACCCTATGCATCACAGTATCGGCGAATTAAGAATCCGCTTGGCCTTATAGAGACCGCGCAGGTCGCTCAACGGCACGGTCATCGTGCCATACTTCTCATTATCCGAGGCAAGCACAATGAAATTGTCAGTAAGCAGACGGTTGGCATAAACCCTCTTCACCACAACGAACTCCCCGTAGACCGCCACGACAACCCCCTCGGCATAATGCCACGAGCATTCCGGAATCTCCTTGGCCAATATCAACGCACCCGACACAAGAGTAGGGTACATGGAGTCCCCCTCCACCTCAAATATCTTAAGCTTTTCTATGTCATTCCGCTCATTACCCATCGGCACTATCGGAAACTTCTCCTCCCAATACGAGGAACCGGACAGCGATTCCAGAAAGGGGGCGCAAGCAGACACCGGCACATAATCAACCATCACCACATCATCATCTCCTGAAATTGCAGTGTAAACGCCTCCGACTTCCTTTGCGTTGCTGTCGCGAAGCATCTCTCCCTCACCTGTGATTAACCACTCTATGTTCAAAATTGGATACGCACTTTGAATTTTCGATAGGGTAACAGGAGAGATGGATACACGTATAGCATTTACAAAACCTGTCGAAACACCAATTGATTCTGCAAATTTTTTTTGAGAAATCTTCTCATGCTTTAAAAAAGCAATCAATCTTTCTTTTACCGTCTGCATAGCATTGATAGATTTTAATGTTAATAATTGTTAATATACAACATTTGCTATGTATTATATTTGGATTTTACATAGCATTGCTATATCTTTGCATCGTATTACAGAAGTAACCACAAATATAAACAAAAGGCATGACAAATACAACCCCAAGAATCAGCACGTTGGATGCCCCCTCAATCCGCACGATGAACGCACGCGGAGTCCTCGCCCGCGAGCTCCGCGACCTCGAGATCGGCGAGATAATAATCGTCCCCTTCAAGTACTGCTCCGTCTCCAACATCAAGAAGACAGTGAGCATACTGGCAAGCCGGGAGAACCTCCACTTCCGCTACGACAACTCCGGCACCGAGAACTCCGTGATACAGCGCACCGAATAAAAAAAACACCATCATGACAACCGACACACCAAACCATACGGACATGACGGAAGCCGCACGCAAGATGTGGTACCTGCGCGAGGGGGACCTCCTGCCCGAACCGACTTCAAGCCTGTTCGCAGGCAGGGGCATAGAGTCCGAGAGGGCAGCCTACATGCTCTTCGA
The DNA here is from genome assembly GCA_910586175.1 of uncultured Muribaculaceae bacterium. Lineage (GTDB taxonomy): Bacteria > Bacteroidota > Bacteroidia > Bacteroidales > Muribaculaceae > Lepagella. The sequence goes on from CAJUIJ010000148.1 coordinate 4,288, forward strand.
GGCCGGCAACCTGTTCGGCACTCGAGAAGAGGCGGAGCGCGTCAGCGTCTGGGTGAAAGACGCCCTTGCTCGCAAAGCATATCGTGCAGACTCCGGATCCACTCATAGACATGCTGGTATTCCGTCACCTCATCTGCTGACAAGGCTGCACAAGATTCAAAGGCATCTCGAGGAAACGCACGACCTGCTTCTGCGCCTGCAAGAGCTAATTCAAGGAAACGACGGCGGTCAAACTCATTCGACGACGCCGGATGACCGCCAAGGAAAAGCCCCAGCCTCTCTTCAAAATAATCTACCATAATTTCACTGTCAATGTTTTGGTCATCGCAAGATAGTGAAAACCCCGGGAAAAACAAAACCGTGGCGTGAGCCACCCCGGGGAACCGGACAAACAAACTTCTAAAAACATACCGACATGAAGACAATCATCAAAGGAAACAAGCTCCTCGCAAAGACCCTCGGCCTCCACGCCAACACGATAGGCCGCTGGCGCAAGCAGGGCCTCCTCGACGCGGCGACAGTCGCCACGGTAGGCCGAACGATCCTCTACGACCTCGACCTCGTGCTCACCACCCTCCCCAACTACTCAATCGCCAACCCCGTAAAATCCCAAAGAAGATGACACAGCACGACCTTCAGCTCATAGAAAAGGCAAAGCGCACCAGCCGCTACGAATGGTTCAGGATCGAGGACGAGCTGATGCCCCTCGCCCAATCTGCCGAATGCTACCGGCAACTGTCGGAGATAGCCTTCGACCTTTACGTATCGCGCTGCGAGACAAACTGACCCAAACCCCATAATCAAAAGCATATGAAACCGATCACAAAGACAAGAGTCACGATAGCCATCACCTCGGCAGCGGCACTCGCCTCGATGTTCCTCAACTCCATGGAACTGCGCGGGGCAGCGGCAGCCATAGGCATAGCACTCACGGTCATGGCATTCCTCGGATGCTTCGCGCTCGACCGCATGCGACGCTGACAACCGAGGCTGACAACCAAGGCCCGACAACCGACAATGCAAAACCAAGACACATATGATGATACAGAATAATAGATTTTCGAATTTAACCGAACCCGAAAAGAAACCGCAGGCCGACTGCAAGGACGCTTGAAGTTTTCATGTAAGGTTACCGTGCGCCGCCGTCGCGAGACGTCGCCGCACACAAGGGGAAGACGCCCACCGGGGGCGCACGAGAGCAGCGGCAAGAGCCGTGGCGCAATCCTGATCCGGTCCGACTCCGGACTTCCCCACGACTAAAAACTAATAACTAAAAACTAAAAACTAATAACTAAAAACTAAACAAAATGAGCAAACCGAAATTCACCGACACAATCTCAATGCTCCAAGGCATGGCGCCCTGGGACGTGCCGCTCAACCCCGAAGTGCAGAACCACATCACAGCCGTATTCAACTCCATACACGGCGAGGGGGGCGAGGCCTTCTGCGAGCGCGAGGCACGCTACATACACCGCACCATCGTCGAGGACAAAAAGAAATGGACCGTCACTCCGCTCTCCGTCTTCCTCGCCTTCGTCGACCTCGCCGTCAAGAACCTCACCCTCGAGCCGGGCGCACAGGCGCTCTGCTACCTGCTCCACCGCTCCGTCAAGCTCCCCGCAGCAGGCGACAAGGAGGTCTGGGAAAACCGCGTATACATCGCCATCACCGGCTACGGCGAGATACTCCTGCGCCAACGGGCCGGCCAGATACGCCACTGCGACACACCCACAGTAGTCTACGAAGGCGACGACTTCTCATACCGCGAGTCAGGCGGACGCAAGCAAGTCTCATACGCCCTCGACATCAACCACAACCCGGCGCGTCCCCGGGCATGCTTCATGAAGATAACGCGCATCGACGGCTCCATCGACTACGCCATCATCCTGCCCGAAGCCTGGGCACGGCTATCCAAATAC
>CAJUIJ010000149.1 GCA_910586175.1 uncultured Muribaculaceae bacterium
GGTTAAGGCACTACGAGGGGTTTCCTTTTCCATTCATGAGGGAGAGTTTGTCACTATCATGGGAACATCAGGTTCCGGGAAATCGACTTTGCTGAATCTTCTTGGCTGTCTGGACACCCCAACGTCGGGAGAATATGAACTCGACGGGATCTCGGTGCAGTCTATGAGCAAGAACCAACGCGCCGTGACGCGCAACCGCAAGATCGGATTCGTGTTCCAGAACTATAATCTTCTTCCGAAGACTACGGCTTTAGAAAATGTGGAGTTGCCATTGCTCTACAACTCCTCGGTAGGTTCAAAGGAACGCAGAGACCGCGCCGAGAGAGCACTTGAGGCTGTTGGACTGAAAGAGAGGATGTATCACAAGAGCAATCAGATGTCGGGAGGTCAACAGCAACGTGTAGCCATAGCCCGGGCCCTTGTCAATGACCCGGTAATAATACTTGCTGATGAAGCCACGGGCAACCTTGATACCCGCACATCCTTCAGTATATTGACATTATTTCAGGAACTTCACCACAGAGGACGTACAATCATATTCGTCACTCATAATCCGGAACTTTCCGACTACTCCTCGCGCAACATAATATTGCGTGACGGCAAGGTGATTTCCGACACATATAATGATGAACCGAAGTCTGCCCATGATACATTGTTGGCACTTCCTAAAGATGATGATATATGAATTTTGTCAATCTATTAAAAATTGCTTTGAAAGCTCTCAACAATAATAAGTTGAGGTGTTTTCTGACAATGCTCGGAATAATAATCGGCGTGGCATCGGTGATTACCATGCTTGCAATAGGTCAAGGGTCAAAGAATAGCATCAAGGATCAAATTCCGAGATGGGTTCAAATATGATTATGATACATCCCGGCAATATGCAGCGCGGAGGTGTGAGACAGAGTTCCGATGACATGCAGACAATCAAGATTGAAGATTTTGAGGCATTGCAGAATGTACCGGGCGTTGCGGCTATCTCACCCTCGGTCAATTCTGCCGGACAACTCGTAAACGGCAACAACAACTATCCATCATCTATCTACGGAATAACACCGGACTATCTTGACATCCGCAAGCTGAAAATAAAGGAGGGTGCAATGTTTACTGAACATGACATAAAGTCTGCTGCAAAAGTTTGCGTACTTGGAAAGACAGTCGTGGACAACCTGTTTCCAAACGGTGAAGAGCCATTAGGCAAAGTAATACGCTTCGGCAAAATACCAATGACCATAATCGGAGTTCTTGAACCCAAAGGTACCAACTCTATGGGCATGGATCAAGACGATGTAGTTCTTGCACCATACACCACTGTCATGAAGAGAATTCTTGCCATTGACTATCTTCAAGGACTTTTTGCAAGTGCAGAAGATGAGGGTAAGACAGATGAAACCATCGAATCGATTACAGAAGTGCTTCGTGCACAACATAAAATAAAAGATGGAGAAGAAGATGATTTCGAGATACGCTCTCAGCAAGAACTAAGCGAGATGATGAATTCCACCTCCGACATGATGACGGTACTTCTCGCCTGTATTGCCGGCATCTCACTTCTTGTAGGAGGAATTGGCATCATGAATATCATGTTTGTCTCGGTCACGGAGCGTACAAGAGAAATTGGCTTGAGGATGTCTATCGGTGCCCGCGGTATTGATATTCTCTCACAGTTTCTAATCGAGGCCGTAATAATCAGTGTGACTGGCGGTATAATTGGTATTATATTAGGAATTATCTCTTCATGGCTCGTTACAGTGATCGCTCACTGGCCTGTATATATACAGATATATTCAGTGATTTTATCATTTGCCGTCTGCACAATCACTGGAGTTTTCTTCGGTTGGTATCCTGCCAAGAAAGCATCAAGTCTTGACCCGATTGAGGCTATCAGATACGAATAACAGCCGCATTAAGGGTATGACGCATTATCATTGCTGCTTACTACGGAAACCGGCTATTACTTTAAACCGGCTATCACCTTACGATAAGCCTTAAAGAAATAATGACCTTTCTTTCGTGTGGCACTGCCATAGTTTATTGCGTGCGTGGGGCATATATGATAGCATGCGAGACAACTTGTGCAGTTGCTGTGCCAGCATGGCTTGCCATCGGAGTTACGTGTTATGTTGGAAACCGGACAGGCTGCCATACAGAGACCACACCTTGTGCATCGATCATCAGATCTCCAGCGTGAAGGATAGATTCCATATTTTTTGAAAATCGGATAAATTAATTTGGATTTAAGCCATGGTAATGATCCTCGCTGATATGATTCTTCCCATTGATGCACACCTATTTTTTTGGCAATTTCGATTATGGCATTATCGCATGTGTCAAGTTTGTATTTCTCTACAGAAGCCGGGTCAACATCAAAACCAGGGAGCAATACATAATTGTTAGGCATCTGCACACTCCATCCACCACGGAGCACAAGTCCCCTTATGGCAAGTGCATTTTTCAGCATTTCCGGGGCAAGGGCTGTCTCGTCGCCACACACAGCCACCATCCAGATATGAGTTGCGGATGCGTCTTCCACAAACCTCTCCCCAAATCGCGCTATATAGTCAAGCAAAACAGGAGGCACTCCCCATGAATAAACGGGGAAGACTATGCCAAGTGAGCTTCCGGAAAAGCCAATACGTGATGCGGGGCAATCCGTAATTCGCATGCACTCCTCTTTGAGGTTATCTCCAAGCAGTTTAGCCACATGCGCACTATTGCCCGTGCCTGAAAAATATAAAATCATGAGTATCTGAAACGGTGCGGGCGACATTCTCTGAAATGCCGCCCGCATTGCTTATTAATCCGGATATATTTAGATTTCCTTATTGTGTTCGAGCAACAGTGTCATGCTCGGACGGTCGCAGATTTCGGAGGGGCCGAAATACTGGATCGGGCCGGGGTACTGATAGAGAGTGTTGAGAGCGAGAGTCTCGCGCATCGAAGCAAACTTAAGATAAGGACGACCATTGAGGTTTACAAGGGCCTTCTGAATCACAGGCTTCATCTCACCTTTACGCTTCTCCATGTTCATCATCATAGTGATAGGAATACCACCTGCAATCCAGTTTTCGCTGGACTCGGTGAGATTGCGCACGCTCGACATGTAACCGGTCAAACCGGAGTTGATGAGCATTGCTGCATTGTAACCGAGAGCATAGGTGTAGTCAGCGTCGAAGTTGGTAGGGTCAGCGCAACGTCCCTCGTAACCGAAGAAGTGGTGCTGAGTGTTGAACTTGCCGCTGTATTCGCCGGCTTCGGCCATCTCCTCGAGACGCTTAGCCACCATCTGAGAGAGGAGGCTCTCAGTTTCGATGAGCGATACCTGCACGTTGCCGTGGCTGTCGCGGTCAAGGCTGAGCTGGAGAGCGATAGTCTTGGGAAGGCTCTTATAAAGCTCAGCATTGGCGGGAGTGAGGCAAGAGTGAATCTTCTCGAGCTTATCATTCTCTTCAAGGCTTGCGAGTTCCTCCTGATGCTCCTCAATCACGTCGTTGAGCTCGCTGATAAGAGACTTCATTGAGGGGATGAACTCGATGAGACCCTCGGGCACGAGCACTGTACCGAAGTTCCAGCCAAGTTTAGCACGCTCTGAGATAACATAACAGATGTAGCTCACGATGTTGTCGAGAGTCATACGCTTAGCCTGCACCTCTTCTGAGATAAGGCAGATGTTGGGCTGAGTCTCAAGAGCGCACTCAAGTGCAATGTGAGATGCAGAGCGACCCATGAGCTTGATGAAGTGGTAATACTTCTTGGCAGAGTTGCAGTCGCGCTGTATGTTACCAATCACCTCGCTGTAAACCTTGCAGGCAGTATCGAAACCGAATGAAGTCTCGATCCATTCGTTCTTAAGGTCACCGTCGATGGTCTTGGGCACACCAATCACCTGCACGTCGGCACCGATATTCTTGTAATATTCGGCAAGCACGGCAGCGTTAGTATTGGAGTCATCACCACCAATGATAACAAGAGCCTTGATGTTGAGTTCCTTAAGAATCTTAAGACCCTCGTCAAACTGCTCAGGTTTCTCAAGTTTAGTACGGCCTGAACCGATAATGTCGAAACCACCGGTGTTGCGATATTCCTTGATGATACCGGCTGTAAGTTCCATATACTGATGATTGATGAAGCCGGAGGGTCCCATAAGGAAGCCGTAGAGGCGGTTTTCCTTATTGAGCGACTTAAGACCGTCGAATATACCACTGACCACATTGTGACCGCCGGGAGCCTGTCCGCCTGATAGGATGATACCTACATTAAACGGTTCCTCCACACGAGCGGGATTCTCATCACGCTCAAACTCAACCACGGGCATACCGTATGTATGAGGGAACAAATCCTTGATTTCCTTCTGGTTTGCAACAGATTCAGTTGCTTCACCAAGTTTTACCTTAACTGCACCCTGCAGTGCTTTCGGGAGCTTGGGCTGATAATCTGCCCTCGCTCTCTGAAGAACGCTTTTTTTCATTTCTTTATAGAAAATTTTATGTATTTGATTCGAAATTGTCTAATATCCTGAATCTGTTGCAAAATTAATCAATTTTGCGCAAACGTGGAATTTTTGGGTGTAATTTTTGCATCACACTGAAAAAAATATTCGGATTAAAGCGCCACTGTCTGAAAAATTTTATATATTTGTAAACGGCTATGCCAAGTAACAATATACTCATTACTTATCACCTTAAATTTATATCATGAATACAAATTTCAAATTATGTCCCAACAAGGTAGTGCAATACCTTGGCAAACCGGCTTCCGAATTTCGGAAAGCCGACATCGTGAAGTATATCGAAGAGAACGGTATCGAGATGGTAAACTTCATGTATCCTGCCGATGATAACCGCCTTAAGACATTGAACTTCGTAATCAACAGCGAGGAATATCTTGATTCTATCCTCACCTATGGTGAGCGTGTGGATGGTTCCAGCCTCTTCCCTTTTATTGAGGCCGGCAACAGCGACCTTTACGTCATACCGAGGTTCAGCACAGCATTTGTAGATCCCTTTGCAGAGATTCCGACGTTGACAATGCTATGTTCATTCTTCAACAACGAGGGTCTGCCTCTCCCCTCCTCTCCTGAGCAGGCGCTTCGCAAATCACTCAAGCTTTTCAAAGAGGATACGGGCATGGACTTCTATGCCATGGGAGAACTTGAATATTACGTAATAAGTGCTGACACCGGACTCTTCGGCGCAACCGACCAGAAGGGTTATCATGAATCAGCACCATTTGCAAAATTCAATGATTTCCGCACAGAATGCATGCACCTTATAGCAGCTACGGGAGGGCAGATTAAATATGGCCACAATGAGGTGGGCAACTTTACCCTGAACAACAAGATATTCGAACAAAACGAAATAGAGTTTCTGCCGGTCAATGCCATAGAGGCAGCCGACACTCTCATGCTTGCCAAATGGATAATCCGCACGGCCGGCATGAAACATGGCTACGATGTGACATTCGCCCCGAAAATCACTGAGGGCAAAGCAGGAAGCGGCTTGCACATCCATTTCAAGCTAATGAAAGATGGTCGCAACATGATGACTAAGGATGGCAAACTGAGTGATGAAGCGAAACGAGCCATAGTAGGAATACTTGACTATGCTGACGCACTTACAGCCATGGGCAATAAAGTGCCCACAAGCTATTTCCGACTCGTGCCACACCAGGAGGCACCTACATCTATATGCTGGGGCGACCGCAACCGTTCGGTGCTTGTAAGAGTGCCACTCGGTTGGACCGGCGAACACGACATGTGCTCACAGGCCAACCCCCTGGAATGCGCAGGCAACATGAAACCGGAGAAGCAGACTGTAGAACTCCGAAGCGGGGATGCCTCGGCCGACATCTATCAATATCTGGCCGGCATGGTGACTGCGGCACGCATGGGATTCAAGGATGACAAGGCACTCGAACGTGCCGATGAACTTTATGTCAACGTCAACATACATAACGATGACAACAAGGAGAAACTTGAATCACTTCGTTCGCTGCCCACAAGCTGTTACGAATCTGCCATTGCCCTTGATGAGGCAAGGGGAGCCTTTGAACAAGATGGAGTGTTCCCTCCGGAGATGATTGACGGCATGATTAAAAAATTAAAAGGATATAAAGATAAGCACCTCCGTTCAGAGATAGCCGGCAACCGCCAGGAGATGCTTGATCTTGTAGCCAAATTCTGGCATTGCGGATAATAAAAC
>CAJUIJ010000150.1 GCA_910586175.1 uncultured Muribaculaceae bacterium
TGTCGTTTCCCGTTTGCGTTTGCAAAATTAGTGCAAAAAATGCCGCTGTGCAAATCTTATCGCAATTTTTTATGCTGTGCAACATATTTTCGCGCGTAAGTGTTAGAATATGAGCGTTTTTAATAAATGTTAAAATATCTTTCGTTTTGTTAATTACCTTCCGCGGCTTTATGTTGTATGGCATTGTTTTTAAACTTCACCTTGATTTTTCCTTTATTTCCTTTGTGATTTTCCTGCTTTTTTTGGTGATTTTTCTTGTTTGTCGGCGTTGGCCGGGTCAATTTTTCGGTGCTTCACGCAATTTTGGTTCACAACGTGGGCTTTCAATGAGACTTTATTATATGTTTTGAATACTTGATGATCTGTTTTGACATCGTGAAAATGTGTTTTGACATCGGGGACGCGCAGAATCGCGTCCCTACCGTAGGCGTTTCTATCGTTTCTTCGGGGACGACCGCTGAGAACTTCGTTGCATCGCGAACCGGGGGGTGAGGAGGCGCCGACGACGACTACAAATAATATATATAAACACAAAAACCGCGAAAGCCTGTTGGTCTCGCGGTTTTGGTTTCTTATAAACTTGGGTGCGTATATTGCTAATTGAGATAAGTTTTATGCTTCTTAAATTAAGTTTGCGTCGATACTATTGCTTCTTTGGTAAGTTGCCATTATATAAATGCGTCTTAGCGTAAGTTGCATCTTAAAGATAAGTTTGTGGCTTAAATGTAAGTTTCACTTTCTTGTTAGTCAAAAATTCGGATCTAAGCTTATAAAAGAGGAAAGCCGATGTTGCTTGAACAAAGATTAAGTCTTCGACACATGTCACTGTCATGAATAGTGTCGCAGAGTGTGTCTAATTCAGCGATAGTCCTTGAGCAGTTCGCGGAGTTTCTGGCGGGTAACGAAGATACGGCTCTTTACAGTGCCGAGCGGCATGTTCAGCTTGTCGGCAATTTCGTCGTATCTGTACCCGGCCACACGCAGAGCGAACGGATTGCGGTAGTCGGCCGGAAAGCTACGGAGAATCCTGGAGATTTCTCCGGAAGCGTACGCCCCCTCGGGAGTTTCAACTCCCGAATCCTGCGACAGGTTAAGATGATAGAGATCTTCAGAGACGTCGACATAAGTGCTCTCACGAGAGCGTTTGCGGTAGTTGTTGATGAAGATGTTGCGCATTATGGTGGTCATCCACCCGCCGAGGTTGGTCCCGTCAACGAATTTGGCTTCGTTGTCGAGAGCCTTCAGTGTGGTGTCCTGCACCAGATCTTGCGCTTCTTCCTTATCAAGCGTCAACTTCAACGCGAACGACATCAATGAAGACTGCATACCTATCACAGATTGTTTGAAGGTGTCTGTACAGCTCATTTTGAATCAGAAGTAAGATTCGTTTGTTAATTAAGATTTGAAAAACACATGGAGCAATTTGCTCCTACGGTTCAAATTTATCTGAAATATCTGAGACCGCCAAATATTATCGTGAATATTTGCAATCAAGCGCAAAAAAGGCCAACATTAGGCCATAAATCAATCTTGTTTGTCGGCATTCTGCACCAGTTTCTCCACGCGCACGAGTTCAATCTTGGTGGTTGACATCTTCTTGACATTAAATTTAAGATTGCCTATCACAAAGTCCTCGCCTTGCACAGGGAGTGCCTCAAGGTTGTCGAGTATATACCCCGCAAGCGTATGATAAGAGTCGCTCTCCTTTATATTAAGGCCGAACTCCTCATTGATTGCTGAAATCTCGACACGACCCGAGAAAGCATATGTGTTAACGCCGAGGGTCCGGGCCACAATGCGCTTACGGTCATGCTCATCTTCAATCTCACCAAAAATTTCCTCCACCATATCCTCTATTGTGACAAGACCTGCTGTGCCTCCGAACTCGTCTACTATTATGGTCATCGAGCGTTTCTCTGCAAGCATACGTCTCATCATCTTATTGGCGAGCATCGTCTCAGGAGTGAAAAGCACCGGCTTGATGCAACGGCGCCAGTCGGCATCCGTATTGAAAAGCTCGGAGACGTGTATGTAGCCTATCACATCATCAATATCCTCCTTATATACCACCACCTTCGAAAGGCCAGTGTCTATAAACTTCTTCACGAGGTTCTCACGCGAAGTGCCCTCGATAGGCACTGCCACAATCTCATTGCGCGGGGTCATGCACTCTGCCACCTGGGTATCCTTGAAATCTATGGCCTTGCGGAAAATCCTTACTTCATTGTCCACCTCATTTTTACCCGTATTCTCCTCAATGGATTGCTGTATGTAGTCATCGAGTTCGTCAATGGTGAGTGGGTGGCGAGTTTCTGTCTGCTGCGTTATGCCGAAGAGCTTCATCATACCCTTGGAAATCCAGGATACAAATAGCGAGATCGGATAAAGAGTCAAATAGATCAGATATAGAGGGAGCGCAAACATACGCATCATGAAATTAGGGTTGATGCGGAACGTAGTCTTCGGCATGAACTCTCCGGTGATAAGAATAAGGCCGGTGGAGAGTATCGTATTGCATACGAGCACAAGCGCCTCACCATCCGGGCCGAACCATGATTCGAGCAACGGATTGACTATCGCCGAGAAGGAGATACCATATATTACCAGCACCACGTTGTTGCCTACGAGCAGTGTGGAAATGAACATATCCTCATGGCGACTGAAGCTCATGATGATACGATTGATAAGACCTCCCTCGGCTGCATCTATCTCACGACGCACCTTGCTCGACTGCACGAACGCAATTTCAGTGCCGGAGAAGAGGCCTGAAAATATGATGGCCACGAGGGTTATGACAATCGCAAGACTAAGAGATAAGTCCATTATAAGTATTAAGTGTTAGTTATGAGTTATGAGTTATGATGTAAGCTAACTAATAGATTCTTGTCTATTTACATATTTTAAATATGTCGATAACTTATTCTTACAAAACCTTATAAATTTTCATTCATCCACCGGCTGAGGTTGAGCTGACGGCTGCGGTTGAGCTGACGGCTGCATGGAAACCGGCTGCTGAGGTCCTCCCTGCTGAAAATCCTGCCTGTTGACCGGGAAGATACCTTGCGGCTTGATGATGCGGTATGAGGTCAGTTTCTCGTCGCTCTCAAAACCGAGGCCCTCGAGCACATGGGTTTCAGTCTCGATATGAATGAAAGAGTCACTGTATATCTTACGGTTACGCTGGTCCCAGAAAAGCTGCTCGGTCTGAAACAAGTCTTTAGGTGCCTTGGTCATCTCCACATGACCGTCAAGACGCCATAGCTTCCGGTCAGAGAAGAATTTGGCAGAGTCGGCAGCCACCGAAGCGACCACATGAAAATAAGGGTCGAACTTCTGAAGATACAGGCCCTCCGGGAAATCCCAATAAGGGGTGTCGGCCTCCTGAAACACCTTCCAGATAGGGGCCACCACCTTATATTGCACCACTCCGGAGTCGGAGATGAATGTTGCCACATTCTTAGTGGTCATAGTAGGCATCTTCGACGGGTTGAGCCGGGCAGCCACATCAATCTTGCGCTCCTCCTTGCATCCGGATGCGACGAAGAGGCAAACCAACAAACCGATGAGCCAAAGCGACGCCTTTCTCATGACATTATCTTATCTTGCGCTTGAAGAACCACACCTCGTTGAAGTTCACACCGAGAGTGATGTTGAGATAATTCTCCTTGATAAGAGCCTGCGGATGCGCCTCGCGCATCTTCCACTCAAGGCCAATATTAATAACAGTCTTACCCTCGATGGTGGGGAATCCGAAACCGGCCGACACACCGAACTCACGCACCTGATTGCCCTTGATATTCAGGTAATCATTTGTATAGTAGGCACCCAAGCGGTAAGCCACACGCTGCATATAAGAGCCACGCAACTTCGGCACATATTCAGCACCGAGAGCATAGCGTGTACGATCCTTGAAGTCCATGCCCTCGAACACAATCACAGGCTTCGAATTCAGTTCAGGGTTGCCGAACGAATACAATGGTGAATACTTAGCTTTCGACCACTGCTGCCAGATAAAGTCGAACTCCACGTTGAAACGGCTCGAACGCTGATGCGAGTAGCTCACGCCGGCCCCTATCGCATTGGGGGTGTAGTAATTATTCTTGAGTTTGCCTCTGGCCACCTCGGTTGGCTCACTCTCAAGAGTCATCTCCTGAATTGTGGCCCATGTAGAGCCAAGCATTGTCTTCTTGGGACTGTAGGTGAGGCCTAACACCATACGGTCTGTGCGCGAAAGTCGAGCTGTGTATTGCGCACCGATCACAATGCCCCAGTCGCGCACCTTCATGACGTGCTCAAACTTGGTGCTACCTGTAGATGGGGTGGCAAAGACATCGTTGACAATATTGCCGAAGTCATAGCTCACGTTGACACCGAGCGAGAAACCCTTGATTTCACCTGCAAATCCGAGATAGAGACGATTTATGCCGCCCGAACCCTGATTTGACATGGCTCCATGCTTGATATCATTGCCAAACGCATAACCTACCGAACTGTAAGGGAGCAGACCCACCGAGCCTCCGAAATGCTTCGAGAGCGGAAATTGCATTGTGAGATAGTCGAGACCGCCACCGGTGGCCTTCTCCTTGGCGCTACCCTCCTTGCTCCACATGAAAGAGAGGTCGGCACCGAGATCAAAGAGGAACGTCAGAGAGTCGACCGACGCATAAGAGGCGGGGTTCATCACATTGATCTGACGTCCAGAGTTCATGGCCACACCGACGCCACCCATCTGACGCTGCATGGAGGTGGCATTATCGCTGAGGATGCCATATCCATACATAGAATATGGTGTATTGGTCTGGGCATCAAGTCCGAGAGCCGCCACGAGAACTAAGAGCGAAGAGAGGAAATTACGTAATTTCATAAAGAGACGTTATAGTTGAATATCCTCACCAGTCCACGTCCCACAGCATTGGAATCGGCCAAGGGTTTGAGGCCATACTCCGATAGCAGAGGAGACAATAAGGCGGCATCGCCGCCGGTGAGAATCAGTGATAAATCATTATAATTTAGCCGGGCCTCGTTATATTCAGCGAGAATCTCGGCAGCCAGGCCACGCATCACGCCTGCACGGATGGCAGTCTGGGTATCAGTACCAAATCCAGGAAGCGTGCCATCCGGCTCCACAAGAGGGAGGCGCGAGGTGAATTTATTTAACGAACGAAACCGGAGTCTCAGTCCCGGAGAGATATTTCCACCAATCAGAGAGAGACCGGCCACAAGGTCAGCTGTGACAGCGGTGCCTGCATCTACAATAAGAGCAGCCCTACCCTCGGCGGCCACACCACAAGCGGCAGCCAGACGGTCAGTGCCGATAGTGCGCCTGTCATAGCAAACCGAAATAGGGAGAGGGGTGTCGGGGCCAAGCGTCACCACCGGCACACCAAGTCCTGAGAGAGGAGCTACCACGATATCAGCATTATCGCGCACGCTGCATACCACCGCACCCTCCACATCAGACACTGCGAGCATCTGCTCTACAGGGAGTGCGGAAAGTTCCTTGCATACGGCAGAGCGCACCAACATCTCCCCCTCAAAGAGGACGGCCTTGACTGCGGTGTTGCCAATATCTATGGTCAGTAATCTTGACACGTCAGCGGATAATGATTGCGATGAACAGAGCGTATTCAATTTTTCTTCCGGCCACGGTCTGACTTTTCAGCCGAAGGCTGCCGCTGCTCCTTGGCGAGAGCTGACGACAGCATCCATGAGGCGATAACCTGAATCACCGCGCCGGCGAGCGTGAAGACCACAGTCTCGTTGAGCATATGAAACGTGGGCATTCCGTGGAAACCACGGGTGTTGAAAAACCAGAAAAATGCGGCCACCGCGAGGCAAAGGCCGGCCCAGACTTCGAGACGGCGCAAGCGGCGCACCTTGACCGACTCGTCACGGCCCACCGAGGCAACTATGCGCGCCGCGAGATATATCAACGCACCTGAGGCGAACATCCACTTAAACGCTGTGAGCCATGCGGGCGATACCAATCCTGCAAAGGGGGCCACCATAGCCACGGCCACAATTAGCAGACCGAAAGTGGCGGTGCTCTCCATGGCGCGGCGCATTCGTGCACGCTTCTCACGCAGAGCGGGGGTATAAGTCTTTTCTGT
>CAJUIJ010000151.1 GCA_910586175.1 uncultured Muribaculaceae bacterium
ATAATAAACAGCCGATTCTATCATACCATCAAAGAGGTGAAAAATGGTGAAGGCCCGCATCCCATAAAGACCGACAGGGGTTGGCTGCACCTCGCTCACGGTGTGCGCGGTTGCGCTTCCGGCCTCAGGTATGTGCTCTATATGTATATGACAGCCCTCGACGAACCTTGGAAGTTGATTGCCGAGCCGGGTGGTTACTTCATGGCTCCTGTAGGCGATGAGTATGTGGGCGACGTGATGAATGTGCTATTCACCAACGGTTGGATTAAGGATGATGATGGCCGCGTGTTGATTTACTACGCTTCATCAGATACAAGGCTTCATGTGGCGGAATCTACGGTAGACCGTCTGGTGGACTATTGCATGAACACTCCGCAGGATGGCCTCTCCACCGGTGAGAGCGTCAAGACAATCAACCGACTGATCGATAAGAACGAAGCCTATTTAAGCTAATTGTGTGTCACCATGTCATAATGACATGGTGACACAATGACTCAATATGCCATCTTGACATCATGTCATTATGACATGATGTCAAGATGGCAAAACTAAAACAATCATGAAAAATCTTACTGAAAAGATAGGATATGGCTTCGGCGACATGGCGTCGTCGATGTTCTGGAAGATTTTTTCATATTATCTCCCCATATTCTATTCGAATATATTCGGACTCAGCCTGATAGATGCCGGTGTATTGGTGCTGGTGACGCGCATCTGGGATGCGGTGTCCGACCCGATGATGGGCATTGTGGCCGACCGTACCAAGACGCGCTGGGGCAAGTATCGTCCTTACCTGCTTTGGATTGCCGCCCCTTTCAGCATATGCGGCATTATGCTCTTTACCACTCCCGACCTCAGCTATGCCGGCAAACTTATCTGGGCATATGTGACCTATGTGCTTATGATGACGGTATATACGGGCATTAATGTGCCTTATGGTGCCATGTTGGGTGTCATTACACCCGATTCTAACGAGAAGACGGTCTTTTCGAGTTTCCGCATGTTTTTTGCATACGGAGGTTCGTTTATCGCCCTCTTCTCGTGGGAACCTCTCTGCCGCTTCTTCGAGAATGGCATGGGTGTGTCGCTCGCCGCGAGTTGGCAGCTCGGCATGACGGTGATTGCCGCCGCCTGTCTGGTGCTCTTCATCTGCTGTTTCTTGATGACACGCGAGAAGGTCAAGACTGTCTCCACGGTGTCAATCGGCAAGGACTTCAAGTCGCTGCTGAGCAATAAGCCTTGGTGGCTACTTATCGGTGCCGCACTCTGCTTCAATCTCTTCAACACTGTGCGCGGAGCTACGGTGGCCTACTTCTTCGGCGATGTGATCGGAGCGCAGGCTCATCTGGATTTCGGCCATTTCGGCAATGTGCTCTTCTATTCAGGATTGTTCCTCGGAGTGGGAGAGATCGCGAATATGGTGGGCGTGGCGATGACCGTTGCCATTGCCGGTCGCTTGGGCAAAAAAACTACGTTTATCGCTGTCAATGTGACACTGATTGTGCTTAGCCTGATATTCTATATGGTGCCTCTGAGTGCCTCCGGATATTGGATTATGATGCTCCTTCAGGTGCTTATATCCATCTGCACCGGTATAATGTCGCCGCTCGTATGGTCGATGTATGCCGATGTGAGCGACTATGCCGAACTGCGCTACAAGACTGCATCCACGGGGTTGATTTTCTCCTCGTCGTCGATGGCACAGAAGTTTGGCGGTGCCATAGGTGGGGCGGCGGTGCTCTGGCTCCTTAATGCCTGTGGATATGTGACACCCTCGGCCGATGGTACAGTAGCGGAGGTGGTGAGCCAGCCGGCTTCGGCAATCGCATGTCTTTGGTGGCTCATGAGCTTTATACCGGCAATCGTGGCAGCTTTGGCTGTGCTCGTGGTGAGCTTCTATCCGCTCACCACCGACAAGATTAATGAAATCTGCGATAAGCTCGGCAAGCAGCGTGCACAGGATAACGAAGAGGAGGCTTTGGAAGATTCGACCCTTGAACTTACGGAAGCATGAAAGAATTAGAGAAAAAACTGAGCGGTGAGGTCATGGCTGACCTCACCGACAATATTTTGCCTTATTGGCTTGATAAGATGCAGGATCCGCGCGGCGGATTCTATGGCAGACGCGACGGCGAGGATAATCTTGTGGAGGATGCACCGAAGGGCGCGATACTCAACGGCCGCCTGTTGTGGTCGTTCTCCGCTGCCTATCGCGTCACGGGGCGTGATGAATATCGTGTGGCCGCTGAGCGTGCCTACCGATATATCACCGATTATTTTGTAGATAAGGAGTATGGAGGTGTATATTGGAGTCTCAATGCAGATGGCACTCCGCTCGACACGAAGAAGCAGTTTTATGCCATAGGCTTCATGATTTATGGCCTGAGCGAGTATGTACGTGCCACGGGTGATGAGCATGCCCTCGAACTTGCCATATCGCTATATCGCGATATAGAGCGTCACAGCCGTGACCTGGACAGAGCCGGATATATCGAGGCAGCGCAGCGTGATTGGTCGCCAATCGCCGATATGCGCCTCAGCGAGAAGGATGCCAATGCCGCCAAGACGATGAACACGCATCTTCACATCATAGAGCCCTACACCAATCTCTATCGTGTTTGGCCTGACGAGGGGCTGCGCAATGCTATTGTGGATCTGATGCATGTTTTTCTCGATATAATGGAAGACCCCGACACTCACCATCTCGGACTCTTCTATACGGAAGATTGGGAGCGAACTGACCATGAGATTTCTTATGGCCATGATATAGAGGCTTCGTGGCTGCTGATGGAGACGGCTCAGGTGCTTGGCGATCCTGACTTGCTTGCCAAGACGCTTGCACATACGCGTGCCATAGCCAATGCTGCCCTTGAAGGCCGACGCGATGAAGGCTCCATGATATATGAGCGAGAGGTGGAGGCAAATGGTAATGTAAGGATTGACACAGACCTGCACTGGTGGGTGCAGGCTGAGGATGTAATCGGACTTGTGTATCTTTATAAGTTCCATGGTGTGGAGGAGGCTTTGCCAAAGGCTTTCCACTCTTGGGAGTATATCAAGGAAAATCTGATAGACCGTGAGGAAGGAGAGTGGCATTGGAGCCGCAAGGCCTGTGGCAGTATTAACCGCGCCGATGATAAGGCCGGCTTCTGGAAGTGCCCCTATCACAACTCCCGTATGTGCCTGGAAGTTTTTGAGTTGCTGAAATGATTGAGACATCATGACATAATGGCATAGTGACATATTGTCATGATGTCATAATGACATTATGTCATGATGACCAAAATCTAAATATCGATATGAAGAAAATCAATATAATTGCCATGCTTATGGCCTGTGCAGGCGTGTCGCAGGCAGCGGTTACGCTTCCTGATCAGGTGGGTGACTGCATGGTGCTCCAGCGCGACACTGTGGCCAATGTATGGGGATGGGCTTCGCCCGGTGCCGAGATTGTAGTGACCGGCGATTGGAACAATGTCCCGGTCAAGGTGAAGGCTGACAAGAAAGGTGCTTGGAAGGCAGGTCTAAGTACTCCCGCCGGCTCTTTCACCCCGCATAAGGTGAATATAAAGGGTGACGGTTCTGACCTTACACTCAGCGATGTGCTGATTGGTGAGGTGTGGATTGCTTCGGGGCAGAGCAACATGGAGATGCCATTGGCCGGCTTCTGGTCATGTCCTGTCAGAGGTGCCAACCGTGCTATTGCCGAGTCGGGCAATTATAAGGGGCGTGTGCGCGTGGCAACGCTCCCGCTCGTGGGTACTCCCACGCTTCAGGACAAAGTGGCCGGGGCGTGGAAGGAGTCCGAGCCGGCCAACGCGCCGCAGTTCACGGCAATCGGTTATAAGTTCGCATGCACGCTCTCCGATATGCTCGGTGTGCCGGTGGGGGTGATTCGTGCAGCTTACGGTGGCTCGAAAGTGGAGGGCTGGCTCCCCAAGGAGATTGTGAAGGATTATCCTGACATTGATATGAAGGATGCCGAGACTTATGATGAAAAGCTTCATTATTATCGCCCCACGGTGATGTATAATGCCATGCTTTATCCGATTTCGAACTATACGGCCAAGGGTTTTCTCTGGAATCAGGGTGAGAGCAATGTGGGGAAGCATGACACTTATGCTGACCGTCTCTCCACTATGGTTAAGGAGTGGCGCAGGCTATGGGGTGACGAGAAGGGGGAGATGTCGTTTTATTCGGTGCAGTTGCCGGGTTATGAGTATGGCGACGGGCTGTATGCCACGAGCGGTGCATTGCTGCGCGAGGCTCAGCAGAAAGCCATGGACATGACGCCCAATTGCGGACTCGTGACGAGCATTGACTTGCAGGAACCGGGACAGTATCGGCAGATTCATCCGGCACTCAAAAGTGAGATTGGGGAGAGACTTGCATGGATGGCTGCGGCAAAGAATTACGGTGTGGCGGGAATAAAATGTGACTCTCCGCGTTTGAATAATGTAGAGTTAAAGGGTGATAAGGCTGAGGTCTATCTCACAGGAGGTGAGGAGGGCGTAGGGCCTTGGCAAGACCTGAAAGGTTTTGAGGTGGCCGGCGATGACCGGGTGTTCTATCCGGCACAGGCTGTCAACGAGGCTGTGTGGCCCGGCACTCCGCATATCACATTATCGGCTCCGGAGGTCAAGGAGATCAAGGCCGTGCGTTATTGTTTCCGCAATTGGCCTGAGGGTAATGTCACTGACTTGCGTGGACTCCCTTTGCTGCCATTCCGCTCGGACGATTGGTAAAAATGAAATAAAGTCCTTAAGGTCATTAAAGACCTTAAAGTCATTAGAGTCAATAAAGTCCTTAAAGACTTTAAAGACCTTAAAGACCTTAAAAGAAGATTGAAAAGTAGATTATGGAAAGCATATATAAGTTCACTCCGGTGCTGAAGAGTGTTATCTGGGGTGGCGACAAGATAAGCCATATGAAGGGTCTCGACATTGCCGATGAGAAGATTGGCGAGAGTTGGGAACTCTCGGGTGTGCCCGGTCATGAGACTCGGGTGTGCGGTGGCGAGGATACCGGCCTGACTGTGTCGCAGCTGATAGCCAAATATGGTGAGGAGCTTTTGGGCATAAAGTCTGTGGCGAGATATGGCATGGAGATGCCTCTGCTCATCAAGGTGATTGATGCGCGGCAGAACCTGTCGGTGCAGGTGCATCCTGACGAGGAGATGGCAAGACGTGAGCATGAATGCCATGGCAAGACGGAGATGTGGTATGTGATACAGGCAGACACTGACGCGCAGATTTATGCCGGTCTCAACCGTAAACTGGCTCCGGAGAAGTTTGCGGAGCATGTGAAGGATGGCTCGGTGATGGATATAGTGGCGGCGAGTGCATCTGAGCCTGGTGCATTCTACTTCATACCTTCAGGGCGTATTCATGCCATAGGGGCCGGAAACCTGCTGATAGAGATACAGCAGTCGAGCGACGTTACCTATCGCGTGTATGATTATGGCAGAGGGAGGGAGTTGCATCTCGATAAGGCCATGGAGGCGATAGATTTCGATACGGTGCTTACAGATTATCGCACATATTACGATACCGAAGCGGAGGATGTCAGGTTGGTAGATTGCGAATGGTTTGAGGTAGACCGTGAGCAGGTAAGCGGGGAGCGGGCACTCTGTCTCACCGACGGAAGCTTCAAGATAATGGTGTGTGCCGAAGGAGAATGCGAAGTGCAAGTGGCTGAAACCAAAGCAAAACTTCAACCGGGCGATACGATACTTATCCCGGCCAACCAAACCGCAGCAAAGCTCCGAGGCAAAGCCACCCTGCTTGTCACCCAGATACCTTAAGCAAAGTGCAGTTACAGTAAACTTTAATTAAGGTGCAGTTACGGCAACTATTTGCATAGTCGTCGCCGGAGGCTCCTCCCTCCCGGTGGCTTCGCGTCAGCGACAATCCTACTGACGCAAAGCCACCGGGAGGGAGGAGCCTCCGGCGACG
>CAJUIJ010000152.1:0-867 GCA_910586175.1 uncultured Muribaculaceae bacterium
GCCCCTGACGGCACCGTGACGATTTTTCTCTACGGGGAAATCGGGGATTACGGCGATGTCAAAAGCGGCAATGTCGTGTCGGAGCTGAAAGCCGCCGAGAATTCCGGTGCCCGGATTGATGTGCGCATCAACTCCATAGGGGGTGACGTCTACAGCGGAATAGCCTTGTACAATGCCTTGAAAGGGAGCCGGGCCGACATACATATATATATAGACGGCGTGGCGGCAAGCATGGCTGCTGTGCTTGCCTTGTGCGGGAAGCCTGTCACCATGAGCAAATATGCCCGGTTGATGCTCCACAGCGTCAGTGGCGGATGCTATGGCAACAAGACCGAGCTGCGCCGGTGCATAGATGAGATACAGGCACTCGAGGACAGTCTTGCCGATATGCTCGCCTCAAAGCTGAAAACGGACAAGGCGCAAATAAAATCCTCCTATTTTGATGACAACGACCATTGGCTGACCGCCGGGGAGGCATTATCGCTCGGACTTGTGGACGGTATCTATGATGCCGACCCGGTACCGGACGACAGCACCCCGGAGCAGATATACAGCATATTCAATAACCGGCTTGACAAGCCATCAAACGACAACCAGATGAATTTAGAAGAATTAAAAAAGCATCCGCGCTTCAAGGATTGCGCGGATGACGCCGCGGTTCTCAGGGAGATTGACTCCCTTGAGAAGGCGGCAGGCAAGGTTCCCGGACTGGAAAACGAGAACAGGGAACTCAAGGAGAAGGTCAAAGGCTTTGAGGACAAGGCGGCCGAGGCAGAGGAAACGGAGCGTGCTTCCCTTCTCGACGCGGCCGAGCAGGACGGCCGTATCAACGCCCGGACGCGCCCCACATTCGAGAACATATTGAAG
>CAJUIJ010000152.1:877-1691 GCA_910586175.1 uncultured Muribaculaceae bacterium
ATGGAGGAAGGCAAGGCTGCTCTTGCGGCTCTCACCCCCAAGCGCAAGGTCATGGAGGACATAAACCGTCCGACCGACAGCGATGGGCCGTTCGCACGCCGCATGAAAGAGATAAAAGACCGGCTTAAGAAGTAAAACCAACCATAATAAAGGACACTATGGCAATAGTAGTAAAAAACACCAATTACAACGGTGAGGTACTGGAAACCATCCTTACCACCGCCTCCACCGGCAATGAGCTTGTGAGCAAGGGACTCATCATGGTCATTCCCGGAGTGGAGAAGAAAATCAGCATCCCCCGTCTAAAGACGGGCAAGATGCTCCAGAAGCAAAAAGTCAATCCTACCGTAGAGGACAGCAAGGGGAACTTCGATTACAGCGAGCACTCCCTTGACCCCAAGGATTTCATGGCGTTCACCACCTTCAATCCCCGCGCGTTCGAGCATATATGGCGCAAATGGCAGCCGAAAGGGAACCTCGTGTTCTCGCAGCTTCCCCCCGAAGCCCAGAACGCTCTCCTTGACGCCCTTTCAAAGCAGGTGCAGTTCGAACTCGGCTGGCACTATATCAACGGGGAATACGGCGATACCGACGAGGAGCTGATGGACGGCATCCTGACACAGGCCGCCAAGGACCCGGACTGCATCGTCGTCAATTCGGAAGGCACCACCATGCTTGGGGTACTGAAAGATATCCGTGCCTCCATCCCCAAGGCGATGCGCGCCAACCCGAACCTGCGCATCCTCATGAGCATCGACGATTTCGACCGCTACGATGACGAGCTTACCCAGCGCGAGCACAAGAACTCCGATGA
>CAJUIJ010000152.1:1701-2852 GCA_910586175.1 uncultured Muribaculaceae bacterium
CCTCTGCTCCCCGGATGCCGACGGCAATCTGTTTGTAGCGGTCAACCTTCAGGATGACGAGAGTGTGATCCAGATTGACAAGTACAGCAACGCCGGCGAACTCTACTTCTTCAAGCTGCTTATGAAGGCCGACACCAATATCGGTTTCGGAGAGGAGTTTGTGGTGTTTGACGGCCGCGAGAACCCGGCATTCAAAAATCCGGCCGGTGTGCCGGAGGGCGCTTCGGAAAAAGGAGTGTTCGGGTTGGAGAATGTGACGGACTTGTCGGATGACGAAATTCCGGAGGGCGATGGCGGGCAGGCTTAAATACCTCGTACTCCATTGCACCGCGACCCCGGAAGGGCGCGAGGTGACAGGTGCCGACATAAGGCGCATGCACCTCGGCCCGGTGTCGCAGGGCGGCAGGGGATGGAAACAGGTCGGCTATACCGACATTATCCACCTTGACGGCACGGTTGAGCGTCTGGTCGACAACAACGAGGATGCGAACGTGGACCCGTGGGAGATCACCAATGGAGCCAAGGGCTATAATTCGGTAAGCCGCCATGTAGTCTATGCCGGCGGCATGACAAAAGACATGTCCAAACCGAAGGACACCCGCACTCCGGCACAACTCAGGGCGATGGAAAACTATGTCAAGGATTTCCACAAGCGTTTTCCCTCGGTGCGCATCATAGGGCATAACGAGGTCGCAGCCAAGGCCTGTCCGAGTTTTGACGTGCGGAAGTGGCTGAAATCAATAGGTATCAATCAATAATCAATCAACGAAGCAATGGATATCCTGCTAAACTTTCTGATGTATTCCCTCCCGGGCGGTTTTCTCGGCAGCGTGTTCACATGGCTTGTCGGCCGCAGGGAGCATAACAACGACATGCTCTCCAAGTTGCAGGCTTCCATCAACATGCTGTCCGAGGAGAACCGCAAGATCCTTGCCGAGAACGTGCAGCTCAGGAAAGAGAATGCCGGTCTGCAAGCCAATCAGGAGGAGATACTGCAGAAGCAGCGCGCCCTTCTGAGGGAGGTGGATCTCCTTCGCGGCGAAATAATAAAACTGACAAAGAAAAACAATGAAACATCCAATCAGAGGGGCGACCCTGACAATAATGGCGGCCGTGGCGCTTATCACCGCGGGGTGCGGAACCACGAGGCG
>CAJUIJ010000152.1:2862-3203 GCA_910586175.1 uncultured Muribaculaceae bacterium
TGGAGAGAAGCGTGTCACGGGAGGCGTCAACGACAACCGGCTACGAATACCGCGACACGCTGGAGAGCGGCCGGTCGGGGATTGCGACAACGACGACCACGGACATGACGGAACACCGGACGACCCATGTCGTCACGGCGGAGGGGATAGCGGCGGAGTCGGCGAGTCTGGATGTGCCGATACAGAACCTCCGTGACCTTCCCGACGGTGCCGGGTATACCGCCAAGGAGGGACGCGCCGGAGTCGAGATCCGCAAGAGGGGCGACCGTATCGAAGTCACCGGACGCTGTGACTCCATCAACAGGCTCTATCAGTATTACCGTGACATGAGCATGGAGCAG
>CAJUIJ010000152.1:3213-4741 GCA_910586175.1 uncultured Muribaculaceae bacterium
GCAGTGGGAGCTGTCATGGCTCAAGAACCGGCACAGCGCGCAGGCTTCCGAACTGGAGTCGCTGCGCGAGGAGTCGACAAAAGCGCGTGAGAAGCCTCCCGAAACCCGCCACTGGTGGGCGCTTGTGGGATTTGCGGCCGGGCTGTTGTGCACTTCGCCGGCAAGAAAACTTAAAAACGTAATAACAACATTTCTAAAAATATAAGTTATGGTATATGCAAACGACGGTTACATCATGCTGCTTGACGCGCTGGTGTTCAACAACAAGAAAATCGGTGTCATTTCGGATGACGGCATAGACTGGGGAGGCGACTCCGCGGAATATATCAAGCTGTGGGGCGCTCAGGTGCGCACCGCCCCGGTAAAGAAGATCAAGAAGAAGGACGGCACCAATATCCTTAAATTCACCCTTATCGAGCTTCTGCCCCAGAACTGCAAGGATGTCATGGGCGGCACTGTGACCGGTGAACGCTGGGATGCCCCGGCTGATACAGTGAGTCTTTCGGGCCCGTTAAAGATCATTGCCGGCACCGGGCAGACCATCGAGATAAAGAACATGACCCTCGACGGGCTTGTGCGCGGCAAGATCGGTGGCGACAGCGCCCTCGGCATAGAGTGCGAGCTGGAGATGGTCAAGCCGGCGGACGGCGGCTCTCCCTTCGCCATGTACCCGACAGTACCATTCATCACCGCCGTTCCGACACAGCTTTCTTTCAGCAAGGCCGGCGAGAGCAAGGTGGTCGAGATAGACGCTTCCGGCCCATTCACCGCCGGAGTGCTTCCGGCAGGCTTTTCCATGGAGATAGTCAACGGACGTATCACAGTGACAGCCTCGGCCAACACCGGAGCGGCCCGTAACGGCAGTGTGGAATTCACCCTCGCCTCCGATCCGGCAAAAAAGGTCACGGTCACCCTGTCCCAAGCCGGCAACGCCTAAGCCATGCGGAAGGAGATTGAAATAGAGGCGGCCGACGCCCTGCTTGATGTCGGGGTGTCGCTGCCACTGCTCCGGGTAAAGATACCGTTCCGGCGCAACCCCTTTCAAATCCGGCTCACCATGAAACGGCCGTGCCTCGGCAACCAGATACGCATCGCCAGACTTTATCTTGAAACAGGTGTCACCCATGAGGAGATGGCGCGTTTCAACAAGCATGAGGAGCTTGCCTACATGGCGCTTCACGGGGGCCGGGTCAGCAAGATGGTGGCGCTTACGATATGCAGGGGGAAACTGTCAGGATGGCTTCTCACCCCTGTTGTGGCATGGATGCTGCGGTGGCTGGTGGATGACCTTTGGGTGCAGGGCGCGAACATACGCTTCATCACGCTGCTTGGCACCAAGTCTTTTATGGACATTATCGGATCGGTCGAGCGGGTGAACCCTCTGGCACCGAGGACGAGCCAAAAAAGGAAGGGGAGTTAACCACCGAGTATGTCGGGAGCCATAGCCCCTTCGGTATTGTCTGGCAGATAGCCGCCGCCACCGGCTGGAGCCGTGACCACATCATGTGGAAAGTGAATTACCAGACCC
>CAJUIJ010000152.1:4751-5951 GCA_910586175.1 uncultured Muribaculaceae bacterium
ATGCTTGCCGACGCCCCTCATTATGAGAGCCGGCGCAAAGGCAAAAGCGGTGGGCAGGGCAAGGGCGGGAAGCCTAAAAGCACCGCCGGATTTTTTCAAACAAGATTACAACAGAACCAGTAAGGACAGATGAAACCAGTCGAGATAGAATTCCTCATGCGTGACAAGCTGACTCCCGGACTTGACAAGGCCGGGCAGTCGGCCGAGTCCTTGGGCGACAAGGCAGAAAAGGTTGCCGAGGGCATCACCGAGCGCATCGCCGCCCAGAAGGAGCAGATCCGGTATGTGGAAAACTGTCTCAAGGAGCTTAAGAAACAGTATGACCGGCTGGGCCCCGGCAAGGCCCAGATGGAGATGCGCGCCGAGATAGAGGCCTGCACGAAGGCCCTTGCCGAGGACAAGCTTATCCTTGCCTCATTGGAAGAGGAACATCAAAAGACGGCCGCCTCCACCAAGCGCCTTTCCATGGAACTTCGCGAGCTTCTGGACGCCATGGCACGGATGCGTCTCGAGGGCAAGCAGAACACCCGTGAGTATCAGGAGATGGCTTCCAAGGCGGCCACCTTGTCTGACACAATCGGGGACCTCCGTACACAGACCAATATCCTTGCGCATGACGATGCCGGGCTGCAAGGCGTGATGAGCGGTGTCAACGGCCTTTCCGGGCTGCTTACCGTAGCCACCGGCATAATGGGGACCTTCGCCTCCGAGAACGAGGACCTGATAAAGATACAGACGCGGGTGCAGAGCGTCATGGCAATCACCATGGGGCTACAGCAGGTGTTCAACACGCTCAACAAGGACTCCGCTTTCCGGCTTGTCACAGTACGGAAAGCCAAGGATCTTTTGACCGCGGCCAATACAAGGCTCGCGGTGTCCCTCGGCATATCGAATGCGGCAGCCACCGCGCTTATGGCAACGCTTACATTGGGCTTGTCGCTTGTCGTGACCGGTCTTGTCGTAGCGTGGAACAAATACTCCGACGCGCAGGAGAAAGCGGCGGAGAAGGCCCGTGAACTTGTGGAGATAGAAAGTTCCGGCCGTGCCCGGATGGTCAAGACCCGGTTTGAGATTGACAGTACCGCCCGGACACTGAAGGAATTTACCGGCACCAAGGAGCAGGAGCGTGTGAAGGTAGAAGAGCTTAACCGCAAATACGGCGAGAGTTTCGGTTATTACAACACCATCGCTGAATGGTAC
>CAJUIJ010000153.1 GCA_910586175.1 uncultured Muribaculaceae bacterium
TTGCGAAGCCACCGGGAGCGAGGAGCCTCCGGCGACGACCACAATCAAGTCTTTATAAATTCTTAGTGGTCGTCGCCGGAGGCTCCTCGCTCCCGGTGGCTTCGCGACGGCTCTTATCATCAATATGTTAAGCGCTCATCGCGACATTATCGTCAGAGGGTCTCCTTCATGCGCTTATATACGAAATTCTTGCCACGCGACATCTGGTCGCCTATAGGATGCTCTATGCCGGGCAGCTTCACAGCCCCATCTTCCTGAATCCAGTTGACCACAGCATCCATCCACTCTATCATGCCTTGACGCGTGGGATGCGGATTGGTTTTGCTCTGGCGAGGCAACTTAAGGTCAAAACTCCTAAAGAAATGGCCATCTCCCATCTCATCTGCAAGCCACGAGTTGAGAGTCTCCCCCTTGCCATGACCCGGCCATGAGGGTGGTCCCACCCATATCACCGGCACATCACCGGCAGCTGCCTTTATGGCATCAACCTGAGCCTTAAACCTTGAAGGCTTCGGTTCGAAAAGCTCATTCATGCCCAGGCTTACCAATATCACATCAGGCTTATACGTCTTCACGAGAGTGGGGAGCTTAGGGGTACTCCCCCACTTCTTGATGGTCGAACCATCCCATACCACAGTCGACACATCAAAGCCATTCTGCTTGCCATATGCATGAAGCCGCTCGGCAAGCCAACCTGTCATCGAATCACCTATAAAAAGCACATTATCGGCCACAGGGCGCTTGTCGGTCGCTTCCTCAGTCTGCGCCGGCAGCATAAACACCGTCAGCACCGCCACCAGCGACAATATAAGATTTCTCATAACTCAGATTTTTAGAGTCCGATTAATAAGCAGATGTTCTATTTAATTTTAAGCAACACCTACTTGAGGTTGTGGCATAGGCCATCTTCAAGATTAACAACTCAAACCTCCATGACGTTCATGGCGCCCGAAAGTTCATGCCTGCGCATATTCGCCAGCTCATTGGCCACCACCACCGCACTTGATATATGATTGCATATATGTTCAGGAGCAATGAGCGAATCGATATGAGATTTATGGAGTGCCTCCCGCACATTGTCGCGCACACCTGAAAGCACAATCATGATACCCTCTTCGTGCGAAGACTCAATCAGAATCTGGAGGTTATGAATACCCGTGGAATCGATAAAAGGCACACGACGCATACGGATGATACGCACAAGCGGTTTCTCACTTGTGCCGGAGCGCATCATCTCGTCAAACTTGGTTGCCGCACCGAAGAAGAATGGGCCATCGATTTCATATACCGAAACACCGGGCTGCAGGTTAAGCACCTCATGAGTGGTCATGTCGGCATCGGCAGCATCGAGCTGTTCGCCATATACCTTTATCGTAGTATTCTCCGACACACGGCGCAAGAAGACAATCACAGCAAGCAGCATGCCTATCTCGATGGCTATGGTCAGGTCAAAAATCACAGTGAG
Organism: uncultured Muribaculaceae bacterium; assembly: GCA_910586175.1. Lineage (GTDB taxonomy): Bacteria > Bacteroidota > Bacteroidia > Bacteroidales > Muribaculaceae > Lepagella. Next base: position 1,466 of record CAJUIJ010000153.1, read on the forward strand.
CAAGAAAGTCACCACAAGCACCCACACATCACCCTTCGGATTATTGACCATGCCACGTATTGTGCGCCATCCGCTCATATTATAAGCCACCATGATAAGCACGGCAGCGAGGCAAGCCATCGGCACCTGATTGATAAGCGGCATGGCGAAGAGGAAGATCAGCAACAGCACCACCGCATGCACCATACCTGCCACCGGAGTACGGCCACCGTTGGTGATATTGGCCATGGTGCGTGCTATGGCACCCGTCACCGGTATACCACCGAAGAGCGGCACCGTGATATTTGCCAAGCCCTGGCCTATCAGCTCGGTGTTTGAATTGGTGCGCGAACCTGTCACACCGTCAGCCACAGTGGCTGAAAGCAGAGATTCAATGGCACCCAACATTGCGATGGTAAACGCCGATGGTAGCAGCAAATTGACAGAAGCCATGTTGAACCCAATGGCATGCGGAGCCGGAAGCGAACCGTCGATTGAGCCAAAACGGTCGCCGATAGTCTGCACTCCCGTCACACCGAAATATTCACGCGCCACATAAAGCAGAAGCGTAACAAGCACAATGGCCGACAACGGACCGGGTATACGCTTTGAAATCTTGGGCATGGCGATAATAATAGCCAACGAAGCGACGCCCACCAGAAGGGTAGCCACATTGACCGTGTCAAAATGCCGCAGATACACTCCCCACTTGCCTATAAAATCTCCCGGCACTGACTCAGAGATGGAGAGACCGAAAAAGTCAGGCATCTGAGTGGAGAAAATCGTCACCGCGATACCGGCAGTAAAACCCACCACAATAGGATAAGGTATGAACTTAATCACCGACCCAAGCCTGAAAAGGCCAAGAAGCACAAGGATGCACCCGGCCATAAACGTTGCCATGGCCAAACCCTGGAGGCCATACATTGCAATAATATTGTATATTATGACAATGAATGCGCCCGTCGGACCACCTATCTGCACAGAATTGCCACCGAAAGCCGACACCATGAAGCCACCGATTATGGCCGTAATGAGACCCACCGCCGGCGACACTCCACTCGCTATGGCAAATGCAATGGCCAACGGTATGGCAATAATGCCCACCACGATACCTGCAATAACGTCTTGTTTTAGACGCGACATCGAATATCCTTTCCATAAAGCCGCCGATGCGGGATGGAAGTCAATACTCCTGATCTTAAACATATCTTTATACCTTTTACCTTTATACCTCAAATATAGTACGTACACCCGGTCATAATAAAAGTATAGACCGATGCAACAGGCTGCAAAATTAGCGAAAAATAGCCACATCAACAAATTTTTAGCACCCGAATGTTAAGATTTGTTAACACATTTTGATATATCACGGATTATTCCTACTTTTGCACCGTTGTAGTAATGTACAACAGTAAAACCAACTGCATCACACAAATTTCGAAGTAATGATTGAACTCAGAGATATAGAGTTTTCCTACCGGAAGCAAGGTGCGCCCGCCCTCACCGCAGTGAGTGCGGTCATAGGACCGGGCGTGCACCTTTTGGCAGGGGAGAATGGAGCCGGCAAGACCACGTTGCTGCATCTCATAGCCGGTGTGGCCCGGCCACAGGCCGGCGAAGTGATGATAGACGGCACACCGGCCGCCGGATGCAAGCCTCGCGATATGGGACGCACATTTCTTCTGGAGGAGGGTATGCAACTTCCGGGCAAGACAATAAGAGGTTTCTCCCGTCTTCATTCGGGCTTTTACCCCAACTTCTCGGCAGAAGCCTTCACATCCAATCTCGCGGCATTCGGACTTTCGGGCGAAGAGCCGATGAAATCGCAATCACTCGGCAACCGCAAGAAAGCGCAGCTCGCCTACGCCCTCGCCTTAGGAGTGGAAGTGCTGCTGCTCGATGAGCCCACCAATGCGCTCGACATCGAAAGCAAGGCGATATTTCGCAAACTCATAGCCTCCAACATCAATGAAGAGCAGACACTAATCATCTCCACCCACACAGTGCAGGAACTCGAGAACATGTTTGACGGAGGCATGATACTCTCACGTTCGAGACTTGTATTTGCAGGCACAGAAGAAGCCGTAGCCACACGCCTCGCTTTCAAAGTGAGCCGGGCCCCTCTTCCCGATGCATTATACTCCGAGATACAGCCGGGCCGAGTGCTCAGCATATGCCTTGCCGACGACATGGAAGAGACACGCGTGGACTGGAGGCTCTTCTATTCGGCAATGCACTCACCCAAACGTTCCGAGATAGCCCAAGCGCTCATGAAGCCTCGACACCCAGATACCATGCTCCCGCAAGATTGACCACCCATAAGAATACGAATATACCGACAAATATATGGTAATCAACGACACCAACATAGAAAACAGGCACGCAGAGAAAGTCCGGAATGGATTCTCATGGCATCGCGTAGGGCTTCTCTACCGATACTATGGCACCATCGTCAACAAGCAGACCCTCATATACTTCATTATCTCTGCACTATGCGCAGTGCTGACACTGCTGCCGTTGCCTGAAGTGATTCAAGTAAGTTTCTTCACCCTTATCTGGACAGTGCTTCCGCTGATTTATACACTCGCGCCATGCGCTTTCGGCCAGCAAACATCCTCTCCTATCGTGGAGCGGCTTATTCCGGCACGCACATCAGAGAAACTCACTTTTTTCATATCCTATCTCTTCATCGTGCTTCCCTTGGTGGTGTATGCATTGCCACTGATGGCCATGTGGCTTTACAACCAGATTCCTTCTGTGCAGACTCCGGAAATGTTGACATTGCTTGACCTTAAGGCAAACTCGCCTGCAGTGCTTAGAATATTCAATATAATCGACAGCGCGGCAACCGTGCTTTTATGTCTGCTCGTGGTGGAGAACTCCCGAAGAAACAAAATATTCAAGGGCATCATAGCAGTGATAGCATTCAACTTCATAATAGGAATGCTCGGTGCGATACGTGGTTTTGTCTTCGTATTTCAAGAGGGCTTCAAGGCTGGCAAATACGGCATTGATCCCGAAGACCCTCACTCTTTGACTAAAAAAATGATAGAAGAGATAGCATGCACACCAGGCTACATGGCATTCATGTACATATTCCTGATTGCGATAGTAGCGATAATGATATGGCAGATCTACATCACCTTAAAACGCAAGAACTTGTAGGGAAATGATGGAATTTAACGACAATAAGCCAATATACAAGCAGATTGTTGAATACGCATTCAACTGCATCATAGACGGGATGTGGCCTCCGGGGAGTCGCATCCCGTCGGTGCGGGAGCTTGCCGGCGACCTTGGGGTTAACACACGCACTGTGCTCAAAGCCATGGAGGACCTGCAGGGCCTCGCCGTGATAGAGCCTCGCCGAGGCATGGGCTTCATACTCAAAGCCGATGCGGCCGACACAGTCCTCGCGGAGAGACAAAGAGAATTTTTCAACGTTATGATACCGGCCTTGAAGTCAGAGATGAAACGGCTGGGCATCAGCACACAAGAACTGATTAAAAGAATATCACAAGATGAATGACACAATCTTAACAGCAGAGCATATCACAAAGCGCTTCGCCAACCACACTGCGCTCAACGATGTCAGTATCGAAGTGCCTCGTGGCAAGGTGTACGGACTTCTCGGTCCCAACGGAGCCGGAAAGACCACACTTATCCGCATTATCAACCATATAACGGCCCCCGACTTGGGCACGGTGACATTCAACGGCCATAGGCTCACAGCCACCGATGTGGTCAACATAGGTTACCTGCCCGAGGAACGCGGACTCTACAAGAAGATGAAAGTGGGCGAACAGGCATTATTTTTTGCTCGCCTTAAGGGGCTTTCTCGCGCAGAGGCCACCAGCCGGCTCAAGGAGTGGTTTGAACGCATGGAAATATCCGACTGGTGGGACAAAAAAGTGGAAGAACTCTCCAAAGGCATGGCCCAGAAGGTGCAGTTTATCGTCACCGTGCTTCACCGTCCGGAGCTTCTGATATTCGATGAGCCATTCTCCGGCTTCGACCCCATCAATGCAGGCATACTCAAACGCGAGATACTGAAACTCCGCGACGAAGGGAGCACCATCATCTTCTCCACTCACAATATGGAGAGCGTTGAAGAACTCTGCGACAACATAACGCTAATCAACAAATCGCGCAACATACTTTCAGGTGCGGTGAGCGACATTCGCGAACAGTTTGCCGACAAGGAATATCGGCTTACCTACAAAGGCGATCCGACCCGACTGCTTGAGACAACCGATACACTCGGCGCCAAGGCAGAAGTGCTACCCGATGACAAATTCGGTAACCGCACAGCCGCGATAATACTCAACGCTGCAGAAAAGCGACAACTTATCAGCGGCCTGAACGAGACTGTTGACATCGTGGGCTTCGAGCGCGTGCTCCCCTCGATGGACAACATATTTA
>CAJUIJ010000154.1 GCA_910586175.1 uncultured Muribaculaceae bacterium
GGTTGGGGTGGTTGTTGGATTTTTAGGTTTAACTATTTTTATAATTATGGGAAAATTTATTGAAGATTTTAAGGCTTTTGCTCTTAAGGGAAATGTAGTCGATATGGCTGTCGGTGTTATCATCGGTGGTGCTTTCGGCAAGATTGTGACTTCGCTGGTCAATGATATCATTATGCCTGTGGTATCTGTCATCACGGGTGGTGATGGTTATAAAAATCTTAAGTATGTCATCACCGAGGGGCGCGCTGCTGCTGAAGGTCAGGCTGCTGTTGAGGAAGTTGCCATCAATTATGGCTTGTTCATTCAGAATATCGTCGATTTCTTGATTATCGCGCTTTGTATCTTTATCGCTCTTCGGTATACGATGAAGTTCATGAAGAAGGAGAAGGCTGCGGAGGAAGCACCTGCTCCCGCTCCGGAACCTACTGCTGAGGAAAAGCTTCTCACTGAAATCCGCGATATTCTTCAGAAAGAGGCTAAGTAATAAGGCTAATAAGACTAATAAGGCTAATAAGGCCGATAGGGCTAATAGGGCTAATAAGGCTAATAAGGCCGATAGGGCTAATAGGGCTAATAAGGCCGATAGGGCTAATAGGGCTAATAAGGCCGATAGGGCTAATAGGGCTAATAGGGCTAATAGGGCTAATAGGGCTGATAGGGCTGATAGGGCTTATAGGGCTTATGGAATTTAAGGGCTGATAAGACCGGTTGGTCTTATCAGCCTTTTATAGTGGGGTCAGGGTCTGGATTTGGGTCAGGATTGACAGGGCTTCTGACACTGAGGAGACTTCGCTCACTATCATTGCGTGGGTGGGGCTTGCTCCTTGTGTTTTTGAGGGTATGTCTTTCAGGGTGGCCCTTTTGGGGTTTGACTGCATGAAGTTAAGGATGCGGCCGAATGCCGGCGACTGGTAGTATGCCTTGTTGTCGTCGTTTACGAAATATAGCCGCATCAGGTTGTTCTTTAGCACTATGCGCTCTATGCCGAGGCGCTTTGCGGCTATTCGCAAGGGGACTACCTTGATCAGTTCTTCTGAGACTTGGGGTATCGGGCCGAAGCGGTCTATGAGGTTGTTGCGGAATTCGTCTACTTGTTCGGGGCGTTCCATTGCGTCGAGCGAGCGGTAGAGTGATATTCTTTCGCTTTCCTGTGGCACATAATGCGGAGGGAGCCTGAGTTCGAGGTCGGACTCAATTGAGACATCGTTGACGAATTCCTCTTCGCGGCCATCGCTTATGTCGGTGAATGTGTCGCCAAACTCTTCTGTCTTGAGTTCGGTTACGGCTTCCTTGAGAATCTGCTGGTATGCTTCGTATCCGAGGTCGGCGATGAAGCCGGACTGTTCGGAGCCGAGGAGGTTTCCGGCACCGCGAATATCGAGGTCTTGCATGGCGATGTGGATACCGGAGCCGAGGTCGGAAAAGTTTTCTATGGCCTGTAGTCTTCTGCGGGCCACCGGTGTCAGGGGTTTGCCGGGGGTGACGAGCAGATAGCAGAAAGCCTTGCGGTTGGAGCGGCCTACTCGGCCTCGGAGCTGATGAAGTTCGGAGAGGCCGAAACGGTCGGCATTGTTGACTATTATGGTGTTGACATTTGGCATATCAATACCGTTCTCCACAATGGTGGTCGATAGGAGCACGTCGTAGTCATGGTTGGTGAAGTCCACTATGGCCTGCTCGAGCTTTTCCGGGGGCATCTGGCCGTGAGCCACCACAATCCTTATGCCCGGCACGAGGCGTCTGAGTTTTACTTCGAGTTCGTTGAGGTTCTCGATGCGGTTGGATACGAAGAAGACCTGGCCGTTGCGTGACAGTTCGAACTCTATTGCCTCACGTATAACATCTTCATCGAACGAGCTGACGGCTGTGTTTATGGGCTGTCGGTTGGCCGGAGGCGTATTGAGTGAGCTGAGGTCGCGTGCGCCCATTAGCGAGAACTGGAGAGTTCGCGGGATCGGGGTCGCCGACATGGTGAGGGTGTCTATGTTGACCTTGAGTTGCTTAAGTTTCTCTTTAACGGCGACACCGAACTTCTGCTCCTCGTCGATGATAAGGAGGCCGAGATCCTTGAACTTAACAGACTTGCCGATGAGTTTGTGTGTGCCTATAATGATATCGATCTTGCCCGCTTCGAGGTCGGTGAGAATCTGCTTGAGTTCCTTTGGCTTCTTGGCACGCGATATGAACTCCACGCGGACCGGGAGGTCCTTGAGTCGCGATGAGAAAGTATTGTAGTGTTGCAGTGCGAGCACTGTGGTGGGCACGAGCACGGCGACCTGCTTAGAGTCGGCGGCAGCCTTGAACGCGGCGCGGACGGCAATCTCGGTCTTACCGAAGCCCACGTCGCCACATACGAGCCGGTCCATGGGCTTTGGAAGCTCCATGTCATTCTTGACGGCCTGTGTGGCCCGGAGCTGGTCAGGGGTATCCTCGTAGATGAAGCTTGCCTCGAGTTCATGCTGGAGGTATGAGTCGGGGGCAAAGGCGTGACCCTTCAGGGTGCGACGCTTGGCATAAAGAGATATCAGCTCCCGGGCCATATCCTTCATCTTCGCCTTCGTGCGGTCTTTCATGCGCTGCCATGCGCCGCCACCGAGTTTACTGATTTTAGGCGGTATTCCATCCTTGGCACGATACTTTGAGAGTTTGTGCAGGGCGTGGATGGAGACGAGCACGAGAGCGTTGTCCTGGAAGAACACCTTGATCATCTCCTGCGGACGTCCGTTTATATCGGTCTTTACAAGACCACCGAAGCGACCTATGCCGTGGTCTATATGGACTATATAGTCGTCTATCTCAATCTGGTTCAACTCCTTGATTGATAGGGCAAGTTTGCCGGCGCGGGCCTTGTCGGAACGCAGGCTGTACTTATGGAACCTGTCGAAAATCTGGTGGTCGGTGAAGAAGCAAACCTTTGCATCGTGGTCTATGAAGCCCTCATGCAGAGTCGCAGAAACAGGAGAGAAGGATATCTTGTCGCCACGGTCGGCAAAGATAGATTTCAGACGGTCGGCCTGATAAGAGGAGTCGGAGAGTAAGAGGATGCGGTAACCTTCGCTGAGGAAATTGGAAAAAGACTCAGCGATGATTGAGAAATTCTTGTGATATAGAGCCTGGAGAGAGGTGTTGAAGCGGATGGTTGCAGAGTCCGGTGTGCTGGAGGAGGATGTCGGCGCTATGGAGAGTTGCCTTGCGTCTGAAAGCTGAGAGGCAAAGACCGCCGGATCGACAACTTTCTTTAAGGCATCAGGGTCACCCTCATCGGCAATCAGGGCAGACTCAGAAAATTGTTCGGCAGCGATATCGTTGATACGCGAAGTGATAAAATTGAAATCGCGTGCAGCCACTATCAGATTGTCGCCGATAAACTCAAGAAGCGATACCCCACGTGCGGTCTCACCTGAAGAGGCCGGGAGCACCGAAACGGAATCCACTTGGTTTTCGGAGAGTTGCGTCTCTACGTTGAATATACGTATGGAGTCTATTTCGTCGTCGAAGAAATCGAGGCGGTAGGGGAGTTCACCCGAAAAAGAATAAACGTCGAGTATAGAGCCACGACGGGCGAACTGCCCAGGCTCATACACGTATTCCACTGAATTGAAGCCCAGGTCAATCAGGCGCTTCACAACGTCAGACATATCCACTTTCATGCCGACATGCAGGGCTATGGTGGATTCGGAGACATCCTTTCGGTCGGCCACCTGCTCGGCCAATGCCTCCGGATATGAAACGATGCAGCGGAGTCCGGAAGCGGTCTTTGCCTTGGGATGGGCGATAGCAGATGAGGCGAGAACACGTTCGAGCGTGTCGGCGCGAAGTATGCGCGAAGGAGGGTCAGCTTGCCCGAACCGGATGCTGCGCTTATAGCCGGAAGGGAAAATCGCAACGGCCTGCTCGCCGGCGATGTTTCTTATGTCATTGTATATATATCCGGCCTGCTCCATATCGTCGGCTACTATGAGCAGGATAGGGAGCTGAGCCGTATCGACTGCAAGGGCTGCGAAGAGCATTGCGGGGGCACTGCCGGTAAGACCTGTGAAAGCCAACCTCGACTCGCGTTTGCTCATAAGGAGCGACTTCACAGCATCGAGGCGAGAGGGTGATATGAAAAGCCGGTCGGCTTCGAGAAGGGTCATTTCTTGTGCAGGATTTTGTAATATTCGGGCGAGTCCATGATGGCGGCAGCGACTTTGAAAGCCTTGTCGCCGGGGATAATGTAGGCCGACTTGCCCTTGTCGAAGTAATAACGTCCCACAATCTCGGAGCCGAGGTATTCGGTGATTTCCTCGCGATGGGTATCGAGGTCGTGGTCGAGATTGTGCACGAGCAGATTCTGGAGGGTATCGAAGGCGGCAGTCGTGGTGTCGTTGATATATCCTTCCTGACCTGCAATCTCTCTCAGCTGCTTCATGGCATCCTCCATTACACGGTCATATTTGAAGCGCTTGGGGTCTATGCTCTTCTTGAAGTCTGCATATATCTCATCTGTTACTACGAACTTGTCGGCAGCTGCTATCGTGGGATGCTCGGCAGCAAATTTTGTGGCAAAATCGAAGCTCCAATTGTCGCGCACTATGTTGTAGACAAGGCGCGAGGTCTTGCCCCAGTCGATCACAGAGTCGGGTTGCAGGCCGCCGCCGTCGCGGATTGTGCGGCCATTCAAGGTTTTGTAGACATTGGTGAGCGAGTCGGGTCTTCTTGACACCGAGCCGTCGGGGTTGCGGTGTGCATAGTCGAGAGCCTGTATGAGGCGGCCTGAGGGGGTATAGTATTTTGCCACTGTGATTTTCAGTACGCCCGAGAAAGGGAGCGGACGAGTGGATTGCACAAGACCTTTGCCGAAACTGCGGGAGCCTATCAGCACACCGCGGTCGAGGTCCTGCACGGCACCTGCGAGAATCTCCGAGGCAGAGGCTGTTGCGCCATCGATAAGTATAGCGAGAGGCATGTCGGGGAAAATCGGGGAGTGAGTGGTCTTGTAGACACGGTCGGCAGCATCGTCGCGCCCCTTGGTGCGGACCACTTCGGTGCCCTTGGGGAGGAAGTAACCGAGAATCTCCACTGCACTCTCCACAAGACCGCCTCCATTTCCACGGAGGTCTATCACTATGTTTTTGACCTCGGGGTTGGCCTTGAATGCTTCGAGGGCCGTCTTGACCTCGGCGGGTGACTTGTTGATGAAGGAAGTGAGCTGTATGTAGCCGGTGTTGCCTATCACATTGAAATAAGGTACAGATGGCTGTTGCAGGAGTTCGCGTGTTAGCGTAACTGTAAAAATTGAGTCAGTGGTGTAGGGGCGCTGAAGCGTTATAGTGACCGGAGTGTTCGGACGGCCACGGAGCACTTTTGTGACATCTGCCGATAGTTTGCGGGAGACATCGAGTGAGTCGACTTTCAGTATGCGGTCACCGGCCCGGATGCCTGCGCGTGCAGCCGGGGTGCCCTCCATGGGCGCCGATATATATGTGGAACTGTCGCGGTCCATCAGGTAAGAGCCTATGCCTCCGTATTCGCCGGTGGTCATTTTCTGTAGCATCTCCTGGTCGTCGGCGGGGTAATATTCCGTGTATGGGTCAACTGTCTCCAGCAGAGCGGCTATTGCTTGTTTGAACGCTACATCAGGCTGCAAGGAGTCTACGTAATTGTTCTGGAGTTCTTGCACAATGGCGTTGAACGTGACGAGGTTACGTCCGAGCGCAGTGTCGCCGCTCTTGTTGGCGAGGCTGAAGAAGGCCACCGACGAGAATGTGAGGGCCAGTATTAAAAAGAAAGTTTTTTTCATTCTTATATAACGCATGCGAGGAGAAAAAAGATTACCGAGGGCCGGGGCCAGGG
>CAJUIJ010000155.1 GCA_910586175.1 uncultured Muribaculaceae bacterium
GTTGTAAGGATTTGCAGGTGCATATGATTTTTGCTAAATTTGTGGGTTGAACTGACATATACATGAGAAGAATAAGAAAAAATATATTGGCTTTGGCCATAGCCGGCAGTGTTGCCGGTGTGCCGATGTCGGCTCAAAGCATAGCTGCGTTGGAGCATGGAGAGAGCGAGGCATATGCTGCTGCGGTGGCGAGTTATGAGCGGGGCGAGGATGATGCTGTGCGTCAGCTTGAGGATTTCGCGGCACGCTATCCGGCCTCTGCCGAGGCCATGCACGCACGGCTGCTTGCCGGCGATTATCACTTCTTCCACCACAATTGGCCCGATGCACTGCTCGCTTACGAAGAGGCCGATCTGAAGCGGCTCAACAAGGAGGAGCGGCTTCTCTACACCTACCGCAAGGCACTCTCCATGATAAGGACCGGACATTTCCGCGAGGCACGCCCGGAGATTGCCACCCTTCGCGGCCGGAACGGTTACGGCGCAGCCTACGACTTCTACAATGCTTATCTCGATTATATCGACGGTAATTTCAAGAAAGCATATCAAGGCTTCTTACGTGTGCCGGAGGGTATTGAGGGAATGGATGCCAAGTTTTATATGGCCCAGATAGACTACTCGGCCGGTGATTACGGCAAAGTGATGAGGAGCGGCAATGATATGCTTCGCCGGGGTGTTGACCCCGAGCTGGAACCGGAGCTGCACCGCATCATGGGTATGAGCAGCTTCAAGATTGGCGACCGTAATGAGGCACACCGTCAATTGCAGGAATACTTGCGCACCACCCAAGGTTCACCCTCGGGCGAGGCTCTTTATGCCTTGGGATCGATAGAATATGAGGATGGCGACTATGAGTCTGCTTCGGAGAGGTTTGCGTCGCTTACCGATCATAACGATGAGATAGGTCAGGGGGCATGGCTATACTTGGGTCAGTGCTATCAGCGGCAGGGCAACTCCGGCGCGGCTGCGATGGCATTCGAGAAGGCTGCCAAGCAGAACTATGACCCCAAGGTGGGTGAGACCGCGCTCTATAACTATGTTACGGCAGTGACGCGTGGAGGCAAGGTGCCATTCTCCTCGTCGTCGGCAATGCTCCAGGAGTTTGTGGACAGGTATCCTGATTCGGAATATGCATCTGAAGTGGAGTCATATCTTGCCACGGCCTATTATAATGACCGCGAATATGCCAAGGCATTGCGTAGCATCGACAATATCAGGCACCCCTCTGCCGATGTGCTTGCCACACGGCAGAAAGTGCTGTATGCACTCGGCGTGGAGATGATGACCAACGGGGAGACTGCGCAGGCTGTGCCTTACCTGCAAGAGGCGGCAGCATCCCGCTCCGACCGCGACTTGGCGGTGCAGTCGTCGCTCTGGCTCGGCGATGCACTCTATGCCCTCGGTCGCTACAAGGAGGCACGGAGTGCCTACGAGACATTCGTGCGGGGAGAACGCTCACGCACCAACCGGAGTCTCGGATACTATAACTTGGCCTATGCCAAATATAAACTGAAAGATTATGCCGGCGCCGCGGCCGATTTCGCGCGTGTAGACACCGAGTCGTCGGGCCTGACGGAGAGGATGGTGCGAGATGCGCGGCTGATGCGTGCCGACTGCCTCTACTACACCGGACGTTACGGTGAGTCAAAGGCTCTCTTTGGCGACGTTGTGGCTTCGGGAGGCGACGGTGTGGACTATGCGCTCTATCGTCGTTCGATACTGCATGGACTCGCCGGTGACAGCAAGTCGAAGCTTGCCGACCTTAAGCGGGTGGAGAATGATTATCCGGAGTCACGCTGGCTTTCGCAGTCGCTTCTCGAGCAGGCGCATCTCTATGAGGAGCAGGGTAAGAATGACCTTGCTGCGGATGCTTATAAGAAACGTCTCGGCACTACTTCGGATGTTGATATGGATGAGTTGCTGCGAGTGGCTGAGGCGATGCATGGAGCAGGCCGTTCGGAAGACCTCTTGGAGGTGACGGGCCGCATACGCAATGCCGGGGGCTTGGAGGCTGATGAGCTCGCAGACCTGTCGGTATATGAGGCAGATGCGCTTGCCGACTTGGGGCGCACAGTTGAGGCTGAAGAGATATACCGCACTTTGGCGCAGACACCCACATCGCTTTCGGGCAGCAAGGCTTCGGTGGCCTTGGCCGAGAGCATGATTAAGAGAGGTGACTATGCCGGTGCGCGCGACCTCATGGAGTCGTTTACCGAAGAGGGTACGCCGCATGCCTATTGGCTGGCACGAGGATTCGTGGCCTTGGCCGATGCTTATCACGGTTTGGGCGAGAAATCGCTGGCACGTGAATATCTCATGTCGCTGCGCGACAATTATCCGGGAGCGGAAACAGATATCGACACTATGATTACATCGCGATTAAAGAAATGGAAATGAAGATAGAGAAGCATATATATTTGGCGGTTGCATTGGTTGCGGTGCTGACGGCCACTGCATCGGCCCAATATGATCAAGATATAAGCGTCGAGGGGAAATATGTGCCTGAATATGTGTCGCGCGAGCGTATCGGGCTGTGGCCGGAGAGAATTCGCCCGGAGGTGAGTCATTCAGGCTTGGAGTATTCGCTTGCAGGTGTTGATGCTGCGTTTGTGCCGCACGCTGTGCCCACCGTGGCTACCGGCTGGAACGACACGCGACTGTGGGACACCTCACGAGGCTATCTCAACGCGGGTCTCGGTTCCTGGCTTCAGGCTACACTCAGTGCCGGCTATCGCATAGTCGACACGAAAAAAACGCTGCTCGGCGTGAGGCTGCAATATAATTCCACATCGCTGTGGGAGCCGGACTTGGCTCAATCGGTGGGCCACACCAGGATGCATCGTTATGATGGCACGGTGGGGGTGTTCGGCTCGCATGATTTCGGCAGCGGCAAGCTCCTTGCATCGGCCGACTATCATCTTGGCTATTTCAACTATTACGGCTTCAATCCACTCCCCGACTTTCATGTGGACGATAAGCATAACATCAATGCTCCCACGCAGACGCTCAATGATGTTGCGGTCAAAGTGGGATGGGAGTCAGACCGCACTTCCAAAGTGCGTTGGCAAGCCGGATTGGGCGCACGTTATTTCGGCATGCGCAGGTTCTACCTCCCCTCAGAGATCAACCGCATGGTGCCGGACGCTTATACCGGAGGGCGAGAGACAGACCTGTCGCTTCGCGCCGGTGTGGAGGGTAACGTGTCGAATAGTTCGGTGCTTGGTGCTGATATGGAGGGGCATATGCTCAGCTATGGCGACAATGACCCGGTGGAAGATGCCATTTTGCCGGCCATGCAGGCTCCTGACACATATGGCAACTTGTCGGTGACACCATATTATGGTTATATGGCAGGCAATCTCAGCTTGCGTCTCGGTGTGCGTATGGATATGGCTATGAATGCACGCGATGCAGCCGGTGTGCGTTACCGCACGTTCAATGTCGCCCCTGATGTGCGGCTCGAGTATGGTGGCGGAGCGTTTGCCTTGGGTTTCTATGCTGTGGGCGGCAACGAGCTTCATACGCTTGCCGGTAATTATGATATTGATTATTACATGACTCCGGCCATATTCTCCACCAAGCCGGCCTATTCGCCGGTCGATGCGAAACTGAAATTCAGATTCGGTCCGTTCAGTGGCTTCCATGTAGGGGCACACTTGGCATACAAGGTTACTTTCGCTCAGAGGTATTATGGTTGGTATCAGACGATATTGAACCAGTCGGCACCTTTGTATGCCAAGGGAGCTGACTACAGGCTACGCGGCATATCGGTTGGCGCAGAGATGGGATGTGACACCGGAAGGTATTTCAGGTTTGACGCAGCCGGCACATACCAGCCACAGAGTGGCAAGACAGGATATTTCAACGGCATGGATCGTCCGCGCTGGACAGCTACGGTCTCCGTGCAGACCAACCCTTGGAGCACACTTAAGTTCAAGCTTGGGTTTGAATTCAGGGGAGTGCGTTCGTTCCCGCTTATGGCAGCTGAGGTTGACCCCTGGTCGGGCGACGTGTTGCAGAGCAAGATCGTGATGCAGCGGCTGCCGCACTATGTGAGTCTAAACTTAGGGGTATCTTACGACGTTACAAAGAGTGTGGGGATATGGGTGCGTGGAGATAACCTGACCTGCCGCCGCAATATACTTGAGCCCGGGCTTCCTGAGCCGGGAATTCGGGTTATGGCCGGTGTTGATGTTAAGTTTTAGGTCATTAAGGTCTTTAAGGTCTTTAAGGTCTTTGGTGGTTTGGAGCTTTTTTGGGGTGTAATTTAATTGCAAAGGAAAATGGATAGAGAGATGACACTTACATATCAGAATGAGGATGACCGCGCCTATGGGCTTGCCGGAATGGCGGTATCGTTGGCGGCTCTCGATGCGCTCGATCGTGTGGCTAAGGTCAGCTTGGATGCCGACGGGCCTATGGTATCGTTTTCACATTCATATTATTTCACCGGTTCGCCGTCGGTTTCGCCGAAGGCGACTTGGAATAGCTTGGTGGAGAATTTCTATATCACCGCGTCGATGGTAGTGTCGAATGTCATGGCGCGTTCGTTGGTCCGCATGAAGCGTGATGTGCCGGGAGAGATAGCGGAGGAGGTCCGTAAGGCGATACGCGAGGAGGGAGCCGAGACGTGTGCCCTTGAGGAGGATGAGGCAGATGCGCTCTATCGCCGTTCGGCAACGGGCATGCGCCGCATCTTCGCAAATCCGCGTGTACATCCGGCCATAGATGAGTTTGCGCGTGTGCTCTCGCTGAAGCGCGAGCTTTCGGGCACCGAAATCTACGACGAACTTCGTATGCTGCAACTTATCTGAATCAGGAATTTTCATTGCAGTCGTCGCCGGAGGCTCCTCCCTCCCGGCGGCTTCGCGCCAATAGGATTGCATCGACGCGAAGCCACCGGGAGGGAGGAGCCTCCGGCGACGACAATCATTAGCATTAAGGACTAAAGGGTGCCGGCGACGACAATCATTAGCATTAAGGACTAAAGGGTGCCGGCGACGACAAGAAACTGTTTACTTTTTGAAGCGGTTGGCGTCGCGTTTTGTTTTCTTGGCGAGTGTGGCTGCGAAGGCGTCTGTCAGGTTTACTCCTGTCTGGTTGGCGAGGCATGCCACTACCCATAGCACATCGGCCAGTTCTTCGCTGAGCTTGGCATGTGCGTCTGCTCCCAAGTCTCCCTGCTTTGCTACTTGGTCGCCATATACACGGGCTATTACTCTGGCGAGTTCGCCTACTTCTTCAGTCAGGACAACCATATTTGTCAGCTCTGAGAAATACCCTCCACCTACTTTGACAATCCAATCATCAACTGCTTTTTGGACTTCATTGAGGCTTGAATATGTGTTGGCTTCCATATTAATTAAATATTTAAGTGGTCGACGTGTAGGGACGTGCTTCTGCACGTCCAAGTTGTCGTAATATCAGCCATGTAGGGACGCGCAGAAGCGCGTCCCTACGGGTGTCAATATCAGTCGAGGGAGAAGGAGATTTCGGTTTCGGCTGTGCTTTCCACCGGGGTGCCGTTGTCGTTAGCCGGGGTCCAGGCGGGCATTTGCTTCACGAGGCGGATTGCTTCGCTCTCGAGATCGGGGTCGATCATCCGTTTGATCTTTATGTTGCCTATTGAGCCGTCGGCTTTCACTGTGAAGACCACGCTCACCACGCCCTCGATGCCGTTGTCCTTGGCGGTCTGCGGGTATTTCAGGTTGGCGGCGATATATTCTTTTTCGGCGGCTTCACCGCCCGGGAATGATGCCGGGGTGATTGCCATGGCAGCAGCCGATAGGCCAAGCGCCGATATTATCGTTATCAAAAATCTTTTCA
>CAJUIJ010000156.1 GCA_910586175.1 uncultured Muribaculaceae bacterium
GTTATTGATTTGATATTTATTTAACAGTGATGTGCCATAAAAAGTTCCGCAAGTTTTAGAAAAAATTTTTCAATTTCGGTGAAAAAATTGTAAATTTGCAGAAAATTAGATATTTAGTAACGTAAAAATCGTTACCCAGCAAAGTAGAAATAATGAGGTTTGATGAATTATTGACCAACGATGACGTGCTTGACGGCCTGTGGGACATGCATTTTGACGATTGCACGCCGATTCAGGAAAAGACGATTCCGATTGTGATGGATGGGCATGACTTGCTCGCGTGCGCTCAGACAGGCACAGGCAAGACTGCTGCTTATCTTCTCCCTGTGATTAATATGCTTGCCGATGGCGGATATCCTGAAGATGCTGTGAATTGCGTTGTCATGTCGCCTACTCGCGAACTTGCCCAACAGATTGACCGCCAGCTGCAAGGTTTCGCTTATTTTATGCCCGTGAGTGGCATTGCAATATATGGTGGCACTGACGGATATGCCTATGAGCAGCAGCGCAAGAGTCTCAAGATGGGGGCCGACATCGTGATTGCTACTCCCGGTCGTCTCCTTGCACATCTGAGCATGGGCTATGTTGATCTCTCCAAGGTCTCTTTCTTTATCCTTGATGAGGCCGACCGCATGCTCGACATGGGCTTCTATGACGATATAATGCAGATTTACTCCCATCTGCCTAAATCTGCACAGGTTCTGATGTTTTCTGCCACTATGCCTCCCAAGATACAACAGATGGCCAAGAAAATCCTGCGTGACCCAAAAGAAATCAAGCTCGCTGTCTCCAAACCTGCCGAAAAAATAAAACAGTCTTGTTATATTTGTTACGAACCGCAGAAAATGTCTATAGTGAATCATCTCTTTAAGGAGAATCCTCCATCTCGTGTCATCATTTTTTCTTCGTCTAAACTGAAAGTCAAGAATCTCGCGAGGGAGCTGCGCAAGTCTAACCTCAAGATAGGGGAGATGCATTCTGACCTTGACCAGCTAAAACGCGATGAGGTGATTCTCGATTTTAAGGCGGGTAAAATCAATGTGGTTGTTGCCACTGACATTATATCACGTGGTATCGATATTGATGATATTGAAATGGTTATCAATTATGATGTGCCGCGTGACCCTGAGGACTATGTGCACCGTATCGGCCGTACTGCGCGTGCCGATCGTGATGGTCGTGCTGTGACTCTTGTGAGCAATGATGATTTCAGGCGTCTCGCCCGCATCGAACGCCTGCTTGAGAAGGAGGTGCCCCGTGCGGAAGTTCCTGCCGATTTGGGCGATACCCCAACCTTTACGTCAAATCCGTCAAGTCTCGGACGTCAAGTCTCCCGCAATGCCGCTCCCAAAGAGAAGGGAAGAAGAAATTTTAACCGCCGTCGTCGCAAACCTCAAGCAGAGTCTGCACAGCAATCAGATTCCGCACAGCAAGTCAAGGCTCGGCCGCAAGCGAAAACCAAGCCCCAAGCTAAGACCAAGCCGCAGGCAAAAACTAATCCGCAAGCAAAGGCAAAGCCACAAGCGAAGGAACAGTTTTAAATTAGTTGTCAAAAGCGAGAGGGTGTATCACTGCATGATACACCCTCTCGCTTTTACGTAATATTGTCACTTTTATTCTGCAAGCAGTGCGAACTCAAGCACTTCATCGGCGGTGTTGACATATTTAAATTCGAGACCTTTAATGTATTCAGGTTTTATTTCCGCAATATCCTTGCGGTTTTTCTCACAAAGCATGATTGTCTTAATGCCGGCACGTTTTGCTGCAAGTATCTTCTCTTTTATACCTCCCACCGGAAGCACTTTGCCGCGGAGCGTGATTTCTCCGGTCATGGCAAGATGGCTTCTCACTTTGCGGCCTGTGAATGTAGAAGCCAATGATGTCAGTATGGTGATTCCCGCTGACGGCCCATCTTTAGGAACGGCTCCTTCCGGCACATGCACATGCACTGTGCCGACTTCGAGCGACTTTTCGTCGATACCTATCGCATCATGGTTAGCTTTGATATATTGCAGCGCAAGCATCGCAGATTCTTTCATCACGTCGCCCAAGTTGCCTGTAAGCACAAGTTTGCACTCCTTGCCCGGAGAAGTCGATGATTCTATGAAGAGTATCTCACCTCCGGCTTGCGTCCAAGCGAGTCCTGTCACTATACCCGGTATGTCGTTGTTTTCGTATGTGTCGCTGAACACCTCTTTCTTGCCGAGATATTCAGTCACCATATCTTTGTCGATGGTGTGGGGATATTCCTTGTCAGAGGCTTTCAATCGTGCTATCTTGCGAAGCAGTTTGTTGATTTTTTTCTCAAGCTGGCGCACACCGCTCTCTCGTGTGTACGAGTTTATTATCTCCACCACAGCTTCATCTGCAAACTTTATCTCATCACGCTTGAAGCCATGCTCTTCCAAGTCTTTAGGTATAAGATGTCGTTGCGCTATCTGCACTTTTTCGGCCTCTACGTAGCCCGATATATCTATCAGCTCCATGCGGTCGAGAAGTGGCCCAGATATGGGTGACAGGGAGTTGGCTGTCGCTATGAAGAGTATTTTCGACAGGTCGTAGTCTATATCTACATAGTTGTCGTGAAATTTGCAGTTCTGCTCGGGGTCAAGCACCTCGAGAAGCGCCTGCGCGGGGTCTCCTTTATAATCCGCACCTATTTTGTCAATCTCATCGAGCACCATCACAGGGTCACTTGTGCCACATTTCTCCAATGCAGTTATTATACGTCCCGGCATCGAACCGAGATATGTGCGTCTGTGACCGCGTATCTCAGCCTCATCGTGAAGGCCTCCCAATGCCACGCGCACATATTTACGACCCAATGCCTCGGCTACCGATTTGCCGAGCGAGGTCTTGCCGACTCCTGGAGGGCCGTAAAGACAAAGAATAGGAGCTTTTGTGTCTTTGCGTAGTTTTAGCACAGCCATCTGCTCTACGATTCGCTCCTTGACTTGCTCAAGCCCGTAATGGTCACGGTCGAGTATCTTCTCTACATTCTCAATCCTTATGTCGGGGTTGTCGCAATGATTCCACGGCAGGTCGAGCAGTGTGTCAAGATATGCGTATTGCACAGCGTAGTCGGGTGACGTAGGGTTAAGGCGCAGCAGTTTCTTCACTTCCTTGCCGAAGCGAGTCTTTGTCTCTTCGCCCCATTCTTTGGCCGATGCTCTCTGATTAAGTTCGTCAATGTCGGTCTCTTCGTTC
Source organism: uncultured Muribaculaceae bacterium (assembly GCA_910586175.1). Classification (GTDB taxonomy): domain Bacteria; phylum Bacteroidota; class Bacteroidia; order Bacteroidales; family Muribaculaceae; genus Lepagella. Next base: position 3,208 of record CAJUIJ010000156.1, read on the forward strand.
TCCCCGAGTTCGTTTTTGATTTGCTGAATCTGAGTGCGGAGGAATTCGTCGCGCTGGCGCTGGCTAAGCTCCGACATGGTCTTCATGTGCAGTTCAGCCCGTATCGATAGCTCTTCACGCTTTTTATCAAGCATGCCATATGCAAGCTTGAGCTGCTCTTCATAGGTGTTGCCCATGAGCACTTGGTAGCGGTCGTCGGTTTCGAGGGGGGAGTTCTGGAGCATAAAGTAGAATCTTGCGGCACTTCCCTCAGCCAGCTGGTTTAGCATCTCGAGCACCGACTTACGCCCTTCATCGTTGAGATGCCTGGTCAGTTCGGTATATAGTCCCTCAAAATTTTTGTAGCTCTCAAACTGTTCCTCACCTGCTGGCATACATTCACACGGTGTATATATTATGTCGCCGCGCATGTATGGTGTGCGCCGCCGAAGTCCCATTATAACTCCCTTGGGACCTATCTCGACTTCTGCATAATATTGGCTGTCGGGAGTCTCGTGCAGCTGCTTGATGAAGCCTACAGTGCCGCGCCTGTGCAGCACATCTTCCAATATGGTGAGTGATGGATCTTCAGGTAGAGTGTCTGATGCCAGGAAGAAAAATATTGGCTCGTTATCTTTGAATGCCTTGCGTGCAGCCCGGATGTTGTCGGGATGTGTCACCTCTATATTGACATGGACATGTGGAAACAGCACATGATCTTCCAATGCCCACAGCAATATGTTATCCTCTCCCAATCCGTTCAACTTCTCGTCAGGAGCCGGGAGCGGACCCGCAAATATAGATCCACCTTCGTTATTGACTAAATCTTGAGGTGTTATATTTTGGTGTTTGTTCATTATTTGTTAATTTTATGCTTCGATTGGATGCCTTAAACCGATGTTAGTTAGGTTTCAGTAAATTCCAACTTACAAAATTAGCAAAATTCAACGATATGAGCAAAGATGTTTTCAGATTCAAGCATTTTGAGTGCCGTCATTCGCGAAGTTCGATGAAGATTGGTGTGGATGCAGTGCTTGTTGGGGCTTGGGCAGATGTGTCGTGCGCTCGTACTATTCTTGATGTGGGTTGTGGCTGTGGTGTTATTGCCATGATGTGTGCCCAGCGTGCCGCCGTTGCCAATATATGTGCCATTGATATTGATCGAAGTTCTGTAGTTGAGGCTGAAGCTAATTTTGCAGCTTCTCCCTGGTCATCTCGGCTGCACGCAAGGTGTGTGGATTTTAATTATTTGGATAAATATAATATGCCCGATATTCTCCATGCGGCGGATGTGGACCTTATAATATCAAATCCACCATATTTTGATGACGGTATCAGGAATCCTTCTTCTTCACGGCTTGTAGCGCGACATCAGGCCGGCCTGAATCCTTATATTCTGATTGAACGTGCAGATGAGCTGCTTTCCAAATCAGGTCTTGTTGCTATGGTAGTGCCTGATTCCCAGTTTTTGGATCTGGTTAGATGTGCGTTCGATAATCGGCTGGCTCTTAGGCGTGCTTGTAGAGTCAAGGGGCACCCGGGAGCCCCGGTCAAGCGAGTTCTGCTTGAATTTTGTCGAGAGGACGTGTATGCGGACTCTAATAACAAGTATGTTCTTGGTGCCAATTGTGCACGCAAAATTGATGATTTGCATGAGTCGCTCCCTCTGTTGACGTTGGAGTCGGCTCCGGGCACCCCCACTGATGAGCACCGCAAACTATGCGCAGACTTCTATCTCAAATTTTAATTTATAGGTCGCGCACAAGGTATATGTGCATGACCTATGACCACTATTTTTCGTTTTGTGGTAAGATTATATAGCGTTTTGTTGTTATATTATATATAGTGGCTTAAACGTTGCAAGTTAAGTGTTGTCTAAGGTATAAAACATAATCAATGATGACTATGAGAAAAATATTTTGCATGATTGCGTTGGCTGCCATGGTAGCCCCGCTATCTCGTGCGCAGGACGATTTTGACGACATATATTATAATCCGAAGAAGGATAATAAGGAGTCTTCCGCCAAAGCCGCTGACAATGGCAATAAGCGCAGGTCTAATTATATCGCTGATTTCGGGTCGGTAGATGTAGATGACTATAACAGGCGTGGTGATTTTTATTACACTACTGCCATAGACACAATCGGTAAGCAAACTGAGAATGGCGAGGATTTCGTATATACTCAACAGATTCAGAAGTTCTACAATCCTACTATCGTTGTTGATAATAGTGACGTTCTCGCCGATGTGCTCGAGGACTCTTATGGCAATGTGGATATAGTGATTGAGAATGGTTATCCTGCATTCTCCTCCATCTATACCGGTGGCTATGCTTGGGCACCCTCATATTATAATTGGTGTCTTTCACCTTCGTGGCGTTGGAGCTTCGGCTGGGGTCCTGCATATGCTTCGTGGACATGGGGTCCGTCATGGGCTTGGGGTTATGACCCATATTGGTCTTGGGGACCTTCCTACGGCTGGGGCTGGGGACCTTCGTGGGGCTACTATCCCCCTCGTCCGGGCTGGGGACCTCCACTCCCTCCGGGTCGTCCCTCATATGGTTACCACCGTCCCAATCCGGGTGCAACAAGACCCACATCGCCTAATGC
>CAJUIJ010000157.1:0-3783 GCA_910586175.1 uncultured Muribaculaceae bacterium
AATTAACACATAAAAACTGCAAAATAACCAAATACCATAAAATATGAAACCGACTTTATTTATCCTTGCTGCCGGCATGGGCAGCCGCTACGGAGGTCTGAAACAGCTTGACGGTCTCGGTCCTTCGTCAGAGACAATCATGGATTACTCAGTATATGATGCACTTCGCGCAGGTTTCGGCAAAATCGTGTTCGTGATTCGTCATGACTTTGAGCAGGAATTCCGCGAAAAGATTATATCCAAATATGAGGGTCATGTGCCTGTGGAAGTTGTATTCCAAGATATCAACAACCTTCCTGAAGGGTTCAAGGCTCCCGAAGGACGCACCAAACCCTGGGGTACCGGCCATGCTGTGCTTATGGGCAAGGATGCAATCAAAGAGCCGTTTGGCGTAATCAACGCTGATGACTACTATGGAGCTGAGAGCTTCAAGGTGCTTGCTGACTTCCTGAACTCAGTGGAAGGCAAGAAAGGGTGCTACTGCATGGTAGGCTTCAATATAGAGAACACGCTCAGCGAGAACGGCGGCGTGAGCCGCGGCCTTTGCAATGTGAACGAGGAAGGTTTTCTGACCGGTGTCAAGGAATGCCACGGCATCGAACGCAAGAACGGCAAACTCATCCAGATTGAAGATGGTGTGGAGAAAGACTTTCCTGAAGAAGCCAGCGTATCGATGAACATGTGGGGCTTCACTCCCGACTATTTCGACTATTCAGAAAAGGCATTTGTGCAATTTCTCTCAGAGCATGGCAATGAGCTGAAGTCCGAGTTCTACATTCCGAGCGTTGTGAACGACCTTATCAACGCCGGCGAGTGTACGCTCAAAGTGGAACCCACACCCTCTAAATGGTTTGGTGTAACATTTGCAGCCGACCGCGATGCCACAGTGGCACAGTTCAAGAAGCTCGTGGAAGAGGGTCTCTACCCTACTCCTTTGTTCAAATAATAGGACAAGTAAGTGGTCTTATTTAAAACAGACATCAAATGAAAACTAAGATATTGGTAACCGGCGGCACAGGATACATAGGCTCACACACCACAGTTGAGCTCCAGAATGCCGGATATGATGTGATCATCATCGACAATCTGTCTAACTCCAACATCGGGGTGCTCGACGGTATCGAAGCAATCACGGGCGTACGTCCCACCTTCGTAGAGGGAGACTGCACCGATATGGCCACCATGCGCAGACTGTTTGATGAGAACCCCGGCATCAAGGGTATCATCAACTTCGCAGCATCCAAGGCAGTTGGAGAGTCAGTGCACAAACCTTTGCTCTACTACCGCAACAACCTCAACACGCTGATGAACCTGCTCGAGTGCATGCCTGAATATGGTGTGAAAGGTATCGTATTCTCATCGAGCTGCACCGTCTATGGCGAACCCGACGTAAACCCGATCGACGAGACGGCCCCCATCAAGCCTGCCACATCGCCCTATGGCAATACGAAGCAGATTTCGGAAGAGATAATCACCGATTATATTGCATCAGGTGCACCTATAAAGAGCATTATACTCCGCTACTTCAACCCTATCGGTGCCCACGAATCTGCCAAGATTGGGGAACTTCCGGTAGGAGTACCCCAGAATCTCGTGCCATATCTCACACAGGCAGCAGCCGGTATACGCGGAGAGCTGACCGTGTTTGGTGACGACTATAACACACCCGACGGCAGCTGCATACGCGACTATATCGATGTGGTGGATCTCGCCAAGGCTCATGTTATTGCCATGAAGCGTATGCTTGACAAGGCTGACACTGAAGCCATCGAGATATTCAATCTCGGCACGGGCCGCGGAGTCTCAGTGCTCGAGCTGATCAATGCCTTTGAAAAAGCGACAAGTGTTAAAGTGCCCTACAAGATCGGTGCCCACCGCGAAGGTGACATCGAGAAAATCTGGGCAGAGCCTACTAAAGCCAACACTGTGCTCGGATGGAGAGCAGAAGTGCCCATCGAGGAAACCATGCGCAAAGCCTGGGCTTGGCAGTGCACACTTAAATAACAACCGGCATATTTCTGATAGGGCTAATAAGGCCAATAGGACAATAGGGCTAATAGGACTAATAAGGCTAATAAGGCTAATAAGGCTAATAAGGCTAATAGGGCTAATAGGACTAATAAGGCTAATAAGGCTAATAAGGCTAATAGAACCTACAAAATTTTATTAGCCTTATTAGCCTTATTTGGCTTATTAGACTTATTGCCGCCTATGATCACTTGTGTCGGCGTGGCACACCTACATTGTGGTTATTGAAAATACGCTGGGCATTAGTGTCAAAAATCTGCCAATGACCTCGCTGTGCAGCCGGAATCTTCTCGGGCATCCATGATGGAATGACAGTGAAATTAGAGCGGGCACCATCGGGCTTTGCACTCAAGAAGGTATCGTAATCCGCACTAACAAATCTGGCTCTGCCTGTAGAGTCGCGCTCGATGCGTGCACGCACAAGCGCTCCGCCACGCGTGTCGGCAGTCTTCATATTGCTTATAAAATTGCCAAGCGAATAGACGAGCAGCACATCCTTATCCTCTTTCTCGTTACGCACCACTTTCATAGGCTGAATCACATGTGGGTGACCTCCAATAATAAGGTCAACTCCTTGATCCACGAGAAAATCAGCCATCTCTGTCTGACTCTTCACCGGAAGCAGCACATATTCTATGCCCCAATGCATGGCCACCACAAGAATCTCCGCGCCGGCTTCTCGTGTGCTTCTTATTTCATCGGCAATGCGCTTCTTGTCGATGAGCGATACTTCAACACCATCTTGCGGCGGTATGCCGTTAGTGCCATATGTATAATTCAGGAAGCCTACTTTAAAACCCTTTATATCCTTAATAAATGGAACCTTATCAAGCCTATCGAGAGAATCGCGGTAAGTGCCTACATGGTCTATGCCGAGCGAATCAAGAGCTGCGATGGTGCGACGTGCTGCCTTGTCGCGGCGGTCAAGACAATGATTGTTGGCAGTAAGAAACATGTCAAATCCTGCATCCTTTAGAGCCACGGCATAAGAGTCAGGAGCTGAGAAGCAAGGATAGCCGGTATAGTCAGGGCCACCTCCGAGGGGCACCTCAAGATTACAGACCGCATAGTCAGCCTCGGTGATGGTAGGGGCGATATAAGTGAAACAACCTGAATAATCGTAGGTCTCGCCTCCAAGTTCGCGAGCACGGTCGAGCTGAGCCTGATGCTGCATGGCATCTCCCACAAAGAGTAAGTCAGCACCCGGTTGGGCACCCGGTGACGACGCTCCCGTGATAAACGATAGAAGACTGAAAAGAAGTACTTTCATGGTTTGCAAGTTTAAAGCGAGCCATGCCCGGAGTTATCAAACGCTCCCAATTACAGTGAGAGACTTAATCAATCTCCTGTGTGGTATATATGAAGCTGACTACCGCACGGTCAGTGGCAAGCTGCGTCATGGTGGGACGTGTGAGATAAGGCTGCACCTTAGTCACATATACGGTGGAGGAGTTGTAACCTTCCACAGTCTCGAGCGACACAGCTACCGGCACTAGCGAGAAATCAGTGTCATCGTCGGTTATCTGCTCACCCTTGCGCACCTTATCGAGCACATCAAGAAAATAATCGCGCATGGAGTTGAAATGGTAGCTACCGGTCTCCGAGTTATAGGCTGCATAGAAAGAGGTCAAGCCATCGGGAAGCTTATTCTCGTTGAAGAAAGCCTCGCGTTCAGACTTCTTTACCATCAACAGGTAAGGCACCACAGAAAGGCCATAGTCATTCTTGACAGTAGAGGCGGGAATCTGCATACGC
>CAJUIJ010000157.1:3793-5773 GCA_910586175.1 uncultured Muribaculaceae bacterium
CGACACTACCGACAGCAGGTCGCCATTCTTCTGATATACATCGATGAGACGCTGCACCGGGAACTTGATATCTACCCGATATCCACCGGGTGTGGTGATAATGGACTTTCCATCAGCCACAAGCTGCTTAATATGGTCAGAGACCTCATACTTTATTACATTGCTTGAGAGCACTTCGGGTTGGGAAGCCATAAGACATATGGAGTCGCGCATGATATGAGGCACATACTTAAATGTTGAGTCAGCCTGCATCTCATATCTCAATTCGGTATAATGCCAATAGGTGTATACCTGGGCAGCAGAGATATTGGATACGCAACCGTTGCCAAAATTCTGCTCCACATATATGCCCGGGAAATACTGGTTGAAAGTAGCAGGCCAATCGAATATCGGGTCGCCTGCGCGATAGCGTCTGAACATATCGAGGGCAAGCTGGCGAGGCATTTTCACCGGAATCCTGACCGATGTGGCCTTTTTCATGGCCGAGTCACCCTTTGCGATATTTGAGAGAGTATAGCTCCTTGTGCCGAGCAAAGAGGACGCGTCGTAATAACCTGCGGGATCAAAAGTTGTGGTAATGCCGGCAGGAAGCTGCTTGGTGAGCCTGTACACCTTGAGCTGCTGCGGAGCGAGCGAGTCGCCTGTGAGCGAACCTTTGGGCACAGATAGCACGAGCCTTATGGAGTCGATATCATTTTCGGTGATGGAGTCAGGTATGTTCATCTTCGTGGCACTCATCATCTGCGACACGAAAGAGCAGTCGAGGCTACCATATTCCGGCACACGGAGACGGCCCAACAGTTTCGTAACGTTACGACCGTCAAAACTGTCGTAATATACAGTGGATGCATGCATGTCTGTCTCAAGTGAGTCAACCGTGATGGTAACCTCACCCTTGGTAAGAGAACCGCCGATATCGCTCACATCATCTTGACAGGAAGAGAGCAAGCCGCAAGCCAACAGCATTGCCGGAAGGATATACCTGACCTTCATCATTATTTTGACATTAAAGATTTATAAAGTTCGTCGTAACGGTCGGCATGGTCGCCATCGCCGTCAAGATGAACGAAAGGAATGTTGCGTTGGTTGCAGAACTCAGCGAGTTCCGCATCTACCTCGGCACCTTGGAAAGCTACCGCATCTGCATAAATGATTGCGATCTTATCGAGAGTCTTAGAGTCCATGGGTAGTGACTTCATGACCTCGATATCGGCATCGGCAACACCCTCAGCCTTGAGCTTATCGAAAAATTCCGGTTGGAACGGTGCGGGACGGCGGTCTCCGGCAAGCACCGTATATACGAGCTTTGTATCACCGAATGAGGGGCCGTCGGCAAACAGGCGCTTCACATACAGAGGCACGAGCGAAGACATCCAGCCTGAGAGTTGCATCACCTCGGGCTCCCAGCGTAATTTTCGGGCAGTCTCCACGGTGCCGCGTGTGAAGAAGATGAGACGCTCATCGTTGTCTGCACGGTTGGTGCCGAAAGCATCCTCATCATCGGCCGACTTCTGGAAATAGTCGTCATTGTCGATAAAGTAGACCTGGATGCGTGAAGGCTGCATCGACGCCACCTTGACCACGAGCGGATGGTCATTGTCACCGATGGGGATATTCATGCCGCTGAGACGAATCACCTCGTGGAGCTGATTGCGCCTCTCATTGATTAATCCGAAATCGGGCATGAAAGTCCTCACTTCATACTTGCGCTGCTGAATAGATTGCGGAAGTGCACGTCCCCAGGACGCGAACTCGGTTTCCGACAGATAGGGAGAGATCTCCTGCGAAACAAAAATAATCTTGTGTGCTGCCATTTCTAAATTGTCAAAGCTGAACGGGGCGAACTTGCGCTTCATGCGGGCGAACTCTAATGAGCACCCTGCATTAAGTAATGAGTCATTTTAAATTTAAGTAAAAGGTTTTATTTTGAATTTGCTTTGGCTTCTTTTTGCCACATTGAAAATTCCTCATCAGTTTCAT
>CAJUIJ010000158.1 GCA_910586175.1 uncultured Muribaculaceae bacterium
CTTCCTAATAAGACCCCAAATAATCCATATTTCGCGCCAAATGCAACTGATATACATAAGTATAACACGCACTCTAAAATTGTAGCCCAAAAATCTCCAAATTTTCCAAACCCAAATATAAATTGGGTTGAAGAAGAACTTATAAATTCCAAATATATCAATACAAATGCTGGCATCATTATCCAATTTTGTATAATATATTTTCCACCTAACCAAAATTGAATGAAATTACCAGTATAACACATTAATGGAAAAGCTACTGCACCCCCAACAAATACATATAAGCCAAATAACTCAAAATATATCTTCCTCGTTTTATCTATATGCCCTTCTGCTATTAAGTTTCCGACACTTGCCGTCAAACTACTTGTAAAATTTCTTATTAATCCTGCTGTTTTTTCCATTAGCAACATATAGTTTCCATATAATGCTACCATACTCAGATTGACAAAGCCATATATCAGAAAGTTAGTAGACTGTGTAATGCCAATTACACCGACTCTTTGAAAAAAAACTTGCACTGATTTTTTCATCACCTCCGGATATTTCTTAAACATCCGTTTACCAAGCCTCACATCTGCTGCAAGCCAAGGATATGTCTTATTGATCTTCCAATTCAATATAACTGAATAAATGATACCAAATGCAAGCTCAATTGCGACCCAAAGATAATAACTGCCCGTATAATAGGCCAACGCCATCTGTATGATAGTCTTAACTATATTTCCTGTCTGGAAATATGCCGCCACTACATAATTCTTCTGATCCGCACCAAGTAGATTTTGCCGATAGTTGATAAAATAACCTATTAAGCTCGATGCCAGAAAACTATAGAATGCAAAGTATATCAGCGCTAAGTTGAATCCGGTGTCCGGAAATATCAAAGGCAGGAAGCAACTCATTATCACTCCTCCCCCCAAGATTATTATACCAATCCATCGGTAAAGATAACCCATCACTGAGATTATCTCATTTATCTTTTGCTGATTCCGATCAAAGAGTGGCTTATAAAGCAAAAATCCAATTGCTCCACCTATCCCTAACTCCGCAAGATTCAAAAAGCCCAACAGGTTCTGAAGCGTACCTGTCAGACCCATGAACCCTGTGCCGAGACAATCCAAAAATATCTTACGTGTAAAGAAACTTAAAATGAGATTAAGAAAGTAGAAGATAAGATTCACACGTGCATTAAGGAGTGTCTTCTTAACCCTGCTCTCCCGCACAGGTGCTTCAACTTTTTTATCTCCTCCATCGGTTTGAGTTTCTGTTGCAGACTGAATTCCAGTCTCGACACTCGCCACACTCTCGGCCGACAAGATATCTGCCTCAGCGTCATTTGGACTTATTTCCGAAGCAACTTCTTCTGCAACATCCGGAAGCATTGCGCCAAGAATGTCGTCCTTCTCAAGCCTTTCCTCCTTATTTTCCGTTACTTTATTATCCAATTATACCCTATTTTACAATTTCATTATAATCTCCAAAAGGAAATCTACCTACACTCAAAAAGATACTGCGAAGTAGCAATAAGCATCCGATTATTACCTATCATCTGTATTCCCTCTTCCTCATAAGCCCGCAACGTATCATTCTGAGTCCGCGTGAACTCACCAAACGGTGCTCGGTCTGCATGTTCAGGCACCGAGTACACAAAATATTTCCGATAATCTCCCGATGCCAATACCCCCTCTCGTTCCACCTTCGCAAGCGTGTCGTACATCTGCGAATATGCCTTATACACATATCCCTCTATATTATCTTCCTCACAATACTTCATCTCCAGCATCATCAACCAAGGCTTGCTGACCTCCATGCACGACACAAACATGCACTCACAATTCTGTATCCCCCTGATAAATGCAGTATGTTCTTCAAAATTAACCCCTATATATCGTATATGCGAGTTATTGGCTTTCTTCAAATGAAAATAAGATATGTCTTCAAACGGCTCTTCCGATATCTCGACACCACGCTCGCTTGAGGACTTTTCGGTATAGTCCGCTACATAACAGTCTCCCTCATAATACTTCGCTTCACTGAAATATTTCTCATTCATCAATCCCATCACACAAAGTTCATCAAGTTACGAAACTCAACCATCACCCCTTTCATCACACGGTCAAAATAATTGTCACGTATTAAACCCCTATTATCCTGTATCTCAGAATCCGCATAAATCTCACCTTCACGAAGCTCCCAAACAGCCACATTTCCGGGATCAACACGAGAACCCTCGGGTATCTCCGAAATCTGTGTTACAAGCTCCGCATCTGTCTGCGATGCAAGCCATGCAAGCATACAATTATTCAAAGCATATAAAATATACGGGCTATGAGTTGTGATGACCATCATATCTCGGCCATGGTTTATCTTTTTCAATAAATAATATACCAAGGAAACCTGAGTGGTGGGAAACAAGTTCAACTCCGGCTCCTCTATCACTAAATTTGACATGCCGGGACGTGTCAACGTCTCCTCCCTCTCCTTTACCTTGTTCAACTCCTCTATAGCTTCCTTATTCAAATTGCTGATATCTTCCTCAGCCAAATGCTCATAGGCGTTGCTCAATCTTATAAAAGCTTCCTTTCCCTCAGGATTAAGTTCAAGTTTCTCCCTTACATCTTCAATTCCCTCTTGATTGGCAAGCAACCGCACCAAGGCCGCCTCTCTTATTAATCTTCGTTCCTCTGAAGACCTGTCTTCATTATGCGAATATACCCAATCAGTAAGATAGTCTATCATGACACACAGGGGCACCACCGACTGCAAACCGCTCGACACTTGCGACAACTCGAACTCGCGCTCACCGCCATCACTAACCACCATATCCTTACCAAGTCCTACATCATAACGATAACTCTGATGCAAGTCAAGAAGCTCTACTTTCTCCCCGTTCCTGTATTTGTCGCGTACGCGCTGCCAGTCATCTATGAAGTCGGTAAGATAGCTAAACGGCATCTTGGTCGAAAATATCCCGGGCACCGATATAATGTTACGCTCTGCCGGTATATATGCATTCTTCGAAATTCCTTTGCTATAAAATCCCTCTTTTTTCTCTGCGCGCATCTCTCCATTCTCATAGTGCAGATGCAACGCTTCCCCTTCATAGTCAAAACAGCTCTTATCCGAAAGATACCCTTCTATATTATGATACCTGATAAGCTGTTCATGCACATATGGCCCACCAAGGTGATGAATACTCTGCCTGCGCACACAGTCTTTCTCAACCCATTGGCAGAAACTAACCAACTTGGCCACAGTGCTCTTGCCGCTCCCCTGAGGCCCTATAAATACATTTACACGCCTGAGCGCAAGTTCCACTCTATTTATAGGACCTATTCTCTCTATTATGATGCGTTCCATCTATATCCACTTATCTATTTTATCACCCTAACTATTCTCTCATCCCCCTCCTACGGCAAAAAACTAAATCCCACAATAACTATCAGCAGCCAACCCCTCAACCTCACAAATAAACTCAGCCGAAAGCTCAAGCTCACCCACCTCATGCCGCTCACGAAGCCCGCGCTCCAACGCCGCCCGGAAGTCAGCCATAGTCTCCACCCCCGGCAACCATCCCCGCAAGTTGATAACCTCGGCATGACGCGACTTAACGCCCCTGGCCTGCACAAACTTACCCTCAGGATTCCCCAACGCAAGCGACATCCGGCGCGTGTCCACGTCAAACAACAACGTGCCGTGATACAAATGCACATCCGGAGTCTTCCGGCTCGCCATCCCACTGAATTTCTTTCCCCCAAGCAGCAAGTCATTAGTCTGACTAAGCTCTATCTCCACCCCCATCTCAGCAAATATCGGCGCAAACAGGTCATGGCAAATACGATAGTCCGTCTCCAACCCTCGCCCCGCCGCCGGCACAAACAGCGAGAAGTTAAGATTGCCGAAATCATGATACACCGCTCCACCACCCGTGCAGCGCCTCACCACAGGTATCCCTTCCTCATGGCAATATTCCAAATTAACCTCCCGCTCCGCACACTGGTGCACACCGACTATCACGCATGGACGATTCTGCCAGAAGCCAAACACAGCCCCTTCCTTACAAGCCTCATGACTCATAAGCATCTCATCCATCGCCAGATTGAACCCGGGCTCTACACTCTCATTTTTATACTCCAACAATTGCATACGCACATACCTCCTATTCCTGCCTATGAGAGTAAAAATCACACCTACAAGCAGTTACAACAATCGCTATATATTTAATGCTACAAAGTAACATCAATGTTCATCCACAAAACCCAACCCCAAATAATCTCAAAGACTAAACCCAAAAACTAATTGCTTTTAATAAATAAAAGTATTTATAATACCACGATTTAGTCTACCTCATGCCTGATAACTCAGACCTGATACTTACTTAACAATCCCCTTCTCAAGATACTCAGCCAAGTTCGTACGTATATGGTCTCCGGCACGCTCCACTGCCACCTTCTCCATATCATGGTCCACCATCAGGTTGACAAGCTCCTCGAAGCTCGTCTTCTTGCCCGGATCCCAGCCAAGCTCATTACGTGCCTTAGTGGGGTCACCAAGCAAATTCACCACATCAGTAGGACGGTAGAAATCAGGGCTGACCTCCACAAGCACCTTGCCTGTCTTCACATCGATACCCTTCTCATTCTCATCCTTGCCCTCCCAGCGAAGCTCTATGCCGGCACGCCTGAACGCAAGCTCACAGAACTCCCTCACTGTATGCTGATCGCCCGTGGCGATAACATAATCATCCGGCCTACGCTGCTGGAGTATAAGCCACATGCACTCCACATAATCGCGGGCATAACCCCAGTCCCTGAGCGACGACAGATTGCCCAAGTATAGCTTATCCTGCTTACCCTGTGCTATGCGGGCAGCAGCCAACGTTATCTTACGGGTCACGAAAGTCTCGCCGCGACGCTCAGACTCATGGTTAAAGAGTATGCCCGAGCAGGCATACATACCATAAGCCTCACGATACTCCTTAACTATCCAGAAGCCATAGAGCTTGGCCACTGCATAAGGCGAATACGGATGAAAAGGCGTCCTCTCATTCTGGGGCACCTCCTCCACCTTGCCGTAAAGCTCCGAAGTCGATGCCTGGTAGAAGCGGCATGTATCAGCAAGGCCGCAAAGCCTTATAGCCTCAAGGCAACGCAACACGCCCGTGGCATCGATATCCGCAGTGAACTCCGGAGAATCAAACGACACCTGCACATGGCTCTGCGCAGCAAGGTTATAGAACTCATCAGGACGCACCTTCCCCACCACCTGCAATATCGACATGGAGTCGCCGAGATCTGCATAATGGAGATGGAAATGCTCATGCCCCTCCAAGTGGGAGATACGCTCACGGTAATCAACCGACGAACGCCTGATCACGCCATGCACCTCATACCCCCTATCAAGCAAGAACTCCGACAGGTAACTCCCGTCCTGACCAGTGACGCCCGTTATCAACGCCCTACGCCTATCCGATGCCTCTTTCATAATGATTATAGCTCTAAATAACTGATGATTGTCTATTAATAAAATGCAAATTTACAACTTTTCCGCCAATTATCCAAAAATTACCCCAAAAGCCCCCAAAAGCAAGAAGCCGGAAAAGGGTGTTGAGTTTGCCGCGACACAGCCGCAGCAATAGCCAGCAATAGCCAGCCATGACAAAGAGCAAAAGTAAACATAAGACCAAGGCCCAAATAGCAAAAGCATACACAAGACCAAGGCTCAAATAGCAGTTTTGTACTGTGGGTCGCCAAAGGCGACAAAAAAATAAAC
>CAJUIJ010000159.1 GCA_910586175.1 uncultured Muribaculaceae bacterium
ATCTGTAAATTTTACAATCTGTCAACCGCAAGTTGAACTTGCGAAACTTAAATATTTGATTATCAACTCACTTCCCAACTCACACAAACATTCTCCTTCAAGGCGATATCCATTTGAATCAATGGTAAGTTTGGATCCGTTTTTGATTTCGATTGTGCCAAAAGTTGAGGTTCCGGTCGCTACGAACGTAACATCACTACCTTTATCAACTATTAGGGGCTGTTTTATATCAATATCGCCTTGAGCATCGAATGACACCTTGGCATTATTAAACTTAATACGTGCGTTATCTCCTCCTCTATTAGCCTTTATGTCACTAACAAAATAATACCCATCAGCCTTAATCAATATATTATCAATATGCAAAGGCATTCTCTTTGGAATTCTATAATCTCCAGTTAGTGTTACCACAAAATTTTGTCCAGGAACGTAAAGCGTTTGAATTTCATTTGAAATTGAGCCATTGCACACTCTAACAATACCTCGCTCTAAATCTATAATAGAGGCTTTAATGTCGGCATCGCAAATAACCATTTTACTGTTATTTCCAACAAGATTTCCTTCTGAATACTCAACAAATCGTGGTGTCTTTATCCACATTTTCAACTCAGGGCAGCCTAATAAATTATTGGTTAGCCTGCAGTGATGGTCACTTGTAAACGAGGATTGAGTTTTAGCCCTAACTCTACCAAGGCATCCATCATTCAGCAACTTAGATAAAAAATTTAACTCTTGGTAAAACGAATAAGGAATCAATCCAAATCTCGTATTACCTATAAATATTGGTCCTCCGTAATGCCCTCCGATTGTGAAAGAATCTCCGAAATTATAATATTCCTCCGGGATAGTAATTTCTATTTCAGACTCTTTCAGATATCCTGAATGCACATTTACGAGCATATTATCAAATGGCATTAAATCACATCCCATAGAGTAACCTATAGCAGGGAAATTAAAATTTGTAAGTTTATCCAATCCATGAACTTCTTCATCTCTTGCCCATGAATAATTACGAGGCACTTTCTGCTGGCTCACGATACAGTACCTACCATCAATATTACAACCCTGAGATTTGACCGTGGATGCCACAACTCCCCCATGAGCATGCAAATTAATAAATCCATAGTTAGTTTTATTAATTTCGTTTATTATATCCGAAGCATAAGGAGCAATTGGTCTTTCATCATCATAAGAAGGACTTTCTTCAAATATAGTTTTGTTTTCAATGATAGGCTTCATCCTGTCTGCACTGATTCCAGCTTCATTATCTGCCTGCATATCATCTGCATGAAGGCTCAACAGATTGCGCAGGTACGAAAAATCACCATTACCTGGATTCATCTCATATTTAAGCAATTTATATTCATAATTATAAACTTCTGCTTCATTCTTGCAACATATTCTTCCAACGTATATGTCCGGAATAAAATCCATTACATTTTTTTCATTTTCTTCCCCATAACGTCCGTTTCTATTTCCATCCCAATTTCCATTTAAATCGGAATAATACCAATCTGTTGGAAGCTTATATGAATACGGATGTTTTTTATCAGACTTGTTGCCATCTGGTCCATAAAATATTTTATAAGCTTTATTAGTCCAATAGGTTGAGTCATATGCAAGTCTTACAGGTACAATATCCTTATTACCACCTAACAGAACAAACATGTCACCTTTTCTTACTCGACGAGAAGCCATAAGATACGCTCTCAATTTTCCAGCATCATCCTTGATATGCGATATAGTGTCACCCTCATCAAAAGCTGTATCTGCAAGGATATCTTCTATACAAACTACACCTGCATCAAGACCCTTTTGTTTTTTCAAACCAATAATCTTATCAAACGCTCGCGCAAGCTTCCTTGATGTTATCACAGCATATTCATAAGCAGGGAGCCCATTCCCAACTAATGGCGTTAGCGCATAATTATCTATTGCAGAATTAAGCGGAGCGCAAGAACCTGTATCCGTGTTTTGCAAGGGACGAATCGAAGATTTAAAATGTTGCACATCTAAAGACATCGG
This sequence comes from uncultured Muribaculaceae bacterium, assembly GCA_910586175.1. Taxonomy (GTDB): domain Bacteria; phylum Bacteroidota; class Bacteroidia; order Bacteroidales; family Muribaculaceae; genus Lepagella. The sequence goes on from CAJUIJ010000159.1 coordinate 2,026, forward strand.
TTGTATGCCAAATGAATCATTGATTGTAAATTCTATTGATTCAATAAACGTTAATTTACCGCTCAATGCATCATATTTGAAGGGATAAACAGCCACATATAACATATGAATATCTCCATTATAGTACCCATCTTGCACAATTTTTGCATATGCATCAGGGAAAGAAAGAGATGCATATGATACAATAAGTTTTTGCTCCGTAATGCTTCCGCTTGACAACACCGGTTCTTGCGACACCTCAACTGCATGCATCAACGGTATGTCTCTTTCTATACCTACCGTTGATGAAATTGAAAATGAATGAGAATTAGATGGCACTTCAAACTCAAGTACTTCAAATGGCAATTTCGCATCACCAATATCATCCGATTTCACAAATCCATCATAATCAACAGAAGTAAAAGTTTCCCCTTGAATAGTTTTCACTTCTGTTTTGACCTTGGAATATTGAAAGCAGACTTTATGTCGCAATTCGAAACTAAAGCATTTGTGAGAACAAACTGTCATTAATATCACAACAAGTAAATATGTATATAATTGTCTCATATACCATTTTTTAAATAATTAAACCATACTTAGTAGCTTCATTAGGTTTTTTATCTTGCTAAAGAATCTAATGATGAAACTGAAGCATCAACCCCAACGGCTGAAGAAGAACTTAGCCCTACAGCTTGAATTGTTTTACGATATTCAACAACAGCCACTTGCTCATTGGAAGGGACTTCAAGTTGTGCATACGCTGCAAAGGTTGAAAGCAGCATAATGGATACAATAAGTTGTTTTGTTTTCATAATGACGGCATTTAACTGTTTATTTTTACACTTATAATACTGTTCAGCCCTATTATAAGCAAGTTCTATATCATTGGATCTTCACACGATTTAGCCACATCGCAAAGATAACATATTTAAATCACATATACAATATCAGTTGCTTTTTTTTACAAAATACAACTACCGCATTCCTTTTTGTCAACTTAATCATATTTTTATTCGCTCGATACAGAACCTCATTCGGCATTTTGTCATGAAGTGTTATTTCAAAACCAAGTTCAAATAGCTTCCCCAAATTTGTCTTATATGCCAAAATTTCACACACAGGACAGCTTCTTTTTGAGATGATTCGCCTCATCCCCATCGGAAGCTGCCTTTTGGCTGTGACCAGAAGGGTTGAGTCGAAGCATCTCAAAAAGAAGCCGCTACTATGGGTAAAATTTTAGTCCTGGCAACCGCCATTTTTTGTGGGACAGATCATTAATTTTACCTGTATTTTGGTGGGTTATGGCATTAGAGGGTAGATAATCTTGCGAGGTATTTGCCTAAGATGTCGAACTCGAGGTTTACCTGTGTGCCCGGTTTTATCTGGCAAAAGTTGGTGTGGTCGTGAGTGTATGGGATTATAGCCACTCTGAAAGTGCCTGTTAGCATTTCTGCGTCTTCAGGGTCGGGGGTACACTCCGGTTCGCATACTGTAAGGCTTACGCCATTTACTGTGACTGAGCCCTTATCGACTGTGAAATAGCCCTTCTTGGCCATCTGGCGTGGCACACGATATTCGAAATCATAATACCAGCTGCCGTCGGCCTCCGTCACCGCCTTGCAACAAGCCGTCTGGTCCACGTGACCCTGAACGATATGGCCATCGAGACGACCGTCGATGCGCATGCTGCGCTCCAGATTGACGAGCGAACCTACCTCAAGCTTGCCGAGGTTGCTGCGTTCGAGCGTCTCACGGATTGCAGTTACGGTATATGTACCGTCGCCGGGGAGAGCCACTACAGTGAGGCATACACCATTATGCGACACAGACTGGTCTATCTTCAGTTCATCGACAAATGAGCATCTAAGCGTGAGATGCAGATTGTCTTCATCAGTGCGGAGAGCTACAACCTCTGCCGCCTCTTCTACTATTCCCGAGAACATGAATGAAATTTATAAAAAATGTTAATACTTTAATATTTAAAAACTTATATCAATTATCTACATCTTGGCAACAACAAGATTGGAGTTGCAGACCTCAATAACCCGATACAGATTGCAAAAGTACGAAAAAATTTTATTAAATTTACGAATCAAAAACGCACAAGGCACAAAAAACTCACAAAGTGAACCGCATCAAACTCCCCCCTCACATAGAACCAAGCCATGTTGCCGCACCCGGCGACACCCGCCAGCTGACCATCATAGGAGGTAACGGGGCAGGCAAGTCTCGCTTCATGGAGGAGATGATAAGCTTGTGTGGAGAGAGGGCATATTGCCTGAGTGCATTATCGGCGTTTTATGCAGAGCGCGAGGAGTCCACACTGCCCGGTTCGATCGACAGCCAATACCGCAAGGCCGTAAGCCAGCAAAGCTATATGCGCACAGATGCAGTGAGTGAACTCGATAAGATAGTCTATATGCTCTTTGCCGATGAGCTGGAGAGCCTATTGGAGATGAAAGCCGAGGCACTTGAATCGGACAAACGGCTTAAAATCAAGCCAACCAAGCTCGACATCATAACGAGGCACTGGGAGCGAATATTTCCGGGCAACAGCATAACGCGCTCACGAGGAAGCGTATTGTTTGCAACTCGCAGCGGCAAAGACCTTATCACCACGCATTCGTTGAGCCAGGGAGAGAAAGCTGTGCTTTACTACTTAGGGGCAACCATGTATGCACCCCATGACGCAGTGATATTCATCGACTCGCCGAGCCTCTTCATACACCCAACGATAATCGGGGCATTATGGAACAGTATCGAGGAGCTTAGGCCCGACTGCACGTTTGTCTATAACTCCGTAGACGAAGACTTCGTAAGCACACGCACCAACAACACGAGCATATGGGTGAAGCGCTATGACTCACAAAGCCGTGCGTGGGAATATGAGGTTATAGCACCCGGATCGCGTGCCGACGAGCTGATGGTGGAGTTTGCCGGAAGCCGCAGGCCCGTGCTGTTTATAGAGGGAGACATGCGCCACTCTATTGACGTGAGGCTGTATAGCCTGGTCTTTCCCGACATGACGGTGAGGCCATTAGGTTCCTGCAACAAGGTGATAGAGACTACCCGCTCATTTAACGACCAGCAATCGATGCACCATCTGCGCAGCTACGGCATAGTGGACCGCGACCGTCGCACAGACCACGAAGTGGAATACCTGCGCAACAAGATGATTATGGTGCCCGACGTGGCTGAGGTGGAGAACATATTCTTGCTTCCGGGGGTTATAAAACTGACAGCACGCAGGCGCGGTCGCGATCCTGAGAAAGTGATGCGCAGGGTGCATAAAGAGGTGATGCGCATGTTCAGGCAGCACACTGAGGAGCAGGTGCTTCAGCATGTGCGCCACCGTGTGAAGCGTGAGGTGGAATGCAAGATAGATGCCCGTTTCAAATGCATTACGGCCTTGGAGACGCACCTTCGCAACCTTGCAGACAAACTCCAGCCACGCAAGCATTACAAAGAGCTTCGCGAAGAGTTTGCGGTGATGGTGCGCGATGACGACTATGAGTCGGTGCTTCGGGTGTTCAATCACAAGCCGATGCTGTCGGACTGCGGAGTGGCACAACAACTCGGCTTCAAATCGAAAGATGACTATATCGGTTATGTGCTCGACACCTTGAAATCGCCGGGCAAGGACTCTGAACACTTGCGCAAGAGTGTGCGTCACGCCCTGCATATAGACATTGACGACAACGATGTCAATCAAGGTGAGATAAAAAGAGGGGGTCTGAAC
>CAJUIJ010000160.1 GCA_910586175.1 uncultured Muribaculaceae bacterium
GAATAATCTTTTACCTGCATCAATTGTCAACAACCCGAAGCAGCTTAAACCACTTCTTTATAATATATTGATAATTAACACAGTCAAAGTCATTATCATTTGTCGTTACATACTTTGAATAATGAAAAATTTACTGAACCGTAGACCAGGTGCCTGAAAAAGCCGGGCAGTGAGCTGAAGTCATGGTTCTTGCTGTGCTCCACTATGACGAGAGTGCCGTCGGTCACAAGGCCTGAGCTGAGTATCAGGCCCGGAATCTCGGCAAAGCGTGGATGGTCGTAGGGAGGGTCGGCAAACACGATATCGTAGCTCTCGGCATCGCGTGCTATGAAGCGGAACACGTCGCCTCTAAAAAGCCGGAGGGTTGTGTCGCCAAGTTTCTCCTTCACCTCGCGGATAAAGGCACACTGCACCGGAGCCTGCTCCACGGCAGTAACGGAGAGTGCACCGCGCGAGGCAAACTCCCAGCTCATTGCGCCGGTGCCTGCGAATAGGTCGCACACACGCTTACCCTCAAGGTCATCGAGATTTTCGAGCACGTTGAAGAGGTTCTCGCGAGCAAAATCGGTGGTGGGGCGAGCGGTTATATTCTTGGGCACGTCGAAACGGCGTCGCCCATACTTGCCTCTGATTATTCTCATTGCTGTAAAAGTCTGTATGATTATTTGCGGAGCAACAACGACATCGGCAGCGGCATGTGGGCTTTGGCGGCGATGTTTGGCATCATCGTCATCACCACATAGGCCAAATCGTGGCGCAGTTGCTGCACGAGCGGTGCCTTAAGGGCAGCCGGGCCTGACACCGATACCTGGGTCTTGACCGGGTCAAGACCGAACACCTGCATGATATTGAACAGGTGATAGCGAATGTCATCAGGATGGTTCCAACGGTGCGTAGCCACCATAAGGAGAGTCTGGCGGTCGAAGGCCACGAAGTCGGCCTCTCCACATTTCAGGTCGTCATCTTCACCACCGAATGTGCGGATATCTACATATAGCCTGGGCATATCGGCACTGCGGTCGCGCAGGCGGTCTGCCATGACGGCGAGATGCGAATGCACACGCGCTCCGGAGAAGGTGCGCTGCAAGAAGCCATTAAGACCTGATGTCAAAGAAAAGAGGGCTGTAGCCTCGCCTATATTTTCCTGCATAAGGTCGCCTGCCGACGCCGAATATACCTGATTGTACAGGCGGTTGGCCTCATCGTCATCGTCGGCCACAACTTGCGAGGGTACCAACAGGGTGCGCTGGGTCATCACCACGATATCGGCCGAGAAATCATCGAGCACCTGCGGATTGTCATACACGGCATTCTCTATATGGTCCAGGAGATTTTCATCTCTATAGTTCCACCGGCAATCAATCACCGGCACAAGAGGTTGCCCCTGATCTGAATGTTTCAGCCACGCAAACACACCATAGCCCGAAATGCCAGCAATAAGCCGCCAATCGGCAATGTCGCCTATGCGCACGGCGCGATAGGTGGCCGGCTGCTGGTTGTTGTTGGTCTCGTTCATATCACAAAATTAATCAATTCATTTTAATTTTGCGATAAATCAACATCAATAATGCACCTCTGAGAAACAAATAAATCTCAAATCCGGTCCAAAGCAAAGCCATCGACGGTGTTGCGCTATGCGACAGGAATATTACGCTGAAGAAAATAGCGGTGGCTATCAAGGTGGTAACGAAAAGGGGGCGTGTCTTGGCCCATCCAATAAAAATGCCGTCGAAGATAAAAGCCATCACCGTAATGGCCGGTAGCAGGGTGAGCCAGAGATTCATTTGCGACACTGCACTGCGCACGGACGCATCATCTGTGAGCAATGAAACTATCGGATCGCTACCCACCAAGTAAATGAGCGTGAACGACAAGGCCATCCAGACACCCCAGCGCATAAGCGATTTGACCGCTTCGCGCAGTTCGTCATGGGAGCAGGCTCCCACGGCCTTACCCACGAGAGCCTCGCCGGCAAATGCGAAGCCATCCATAAAATATGAGAAGAATAGGAAAAATTGTGTCATGACGGCGTTGGCGGCAAGAGGCAGGTTGCCGAGACGCGCCGACACTGAGGTCATGGCCATCGAAACCGACATGATACATGCGGAGCGCAAGAAGAGATCGGCACTCACTCCGAAAAATTTACGGTATGTGATAGCTGTGCCACTACCGCTCTGCCGGATTGAAGCTGACTTGCGCAATTTAATTTTAACATGCCTGACGCATAGCAGTATTGCTATCGCGCCGCACCATGAAGCCGTAAGCGTGCCCCATATGATTCCGGCGAAACCGATTTTCAGCAAAAAGACCAACGTCACGCTCAACACGATATTAAGCACATTCATCCCCACCGACACAAACATGGGTAACACCGTGTTCTGCCGACCTATAAACCATCCGCTGCAAGCCATCACTATAAGTTGGGCGGGAGCACCCCACACACCTATGTTAAAATAAGTGGAAGCGAGCACTTCAACCGACGGTTGCGGTGAGATAATATAAAGAAAGAGCTTTAGTAGCGGAGTTTTCAGCAATATCACAGCCAAAGCGATACACAACCCGATTGTAATGGCCTGTCGGAGCACGGCAAACACACTCTCCGCACTACCGGAACCATAGGCCTGTGCCGTAAGACCGCTTGTGCCGGCACGCAGGAAACCGCAAAGCCAGAATATGACATTCATCATCATGGCTCCCACTGCCACTGCGCCGATGCTCGCCGCATCGCCGAGGTGTCCGGCCACAGCAGTATCGCACAGTCCCAAGAGCGGGACCGTGATGTTGTTGACTATGGCCGGTAGGGCTAAGGATAGTATGGAACGGTCAATTCTTTTTAACGACATTGCTCATCTCGCCCACAAGCGGGGTCTCCATAAGCCGCTTCACTTCATCTATGTGGTAATTCTGGCCGAACAGGAACATCAATTTAGTGATCGCAGCCTCCGAGGTAAGGTCATGACCGGGAATAACTCCCACTCCATAAAGTCGCGAACCTGTCTCATAACGCAGAGGGTCTACCATTCCATTGTCGCATTGCGACACATTGACAATCACTATGCCGCGCTCCACTGCCTCCTTTATCGTCTCAATGAATGGTTTATCGGTGGGAGCGTTACCGGCTCCGTAAGTTTTCAACACAACGCCTTTCAGACCTGGAGTGTTGAAAGCATGCTTGAGCATTGTAGTGGTTATACCGGGGAAAAGACTCAGATACATCACATTGGTATCCATTGCGTAATGCACACGCAGAGGTCCCTTCTCCATAGGGCGCCAGAGCACATCGGGGCGAAATGTTATGCCCATGCCTATTTTGGCGAGCCTTGGGAAATTGCTGCTCTTGAAAGCGTTGAAATTGTCGGCGCTATACTTGGTGGAACGGTTGCCGCGCCAAAGATAATTTTCAAAGAGTATAGCCACTTCCTCAAGCATACTGTAGCCTTCCTCATCAGTCGCGGCAGCAATCTGCAAAGCTGTGATTAAGTTTTCCTCGCCATCGGTGCGCACCTCCCCTATCGGGAGCTGACTGCCGGTGATAACAACGGGCTTGCGCAGGTTCTCGAGCATGAAACTCAAGGCCGACGCTGTGTAGGCCATAGTGTCGGTGCCGTGAAGCACCACAAAGCCATCATAATCATCATAGAAAGTCTCGATGCAGAAAGCGATATCCTGCCAATGAGCCGGGGTCATGGCCGACGAGTCGAGCGGCACCTCAAACTGGAAACTGTCGACATCGAAATCGAGACGCTTCACCTTAGGCACATTGTCAATAAGATATTCGAAATCGAAAGGCTCGAGGGCTCCGCTGTCGGGGTTTTCAATCATACCGATTGTGCCGCCCGTATATATTATCAGAAGTTTTCGATGCGACACCTCCCCTTCAAGCAGTTCAGGACGGGTCACAGACTTGATGCGCGAACTCATCACCTCCTTCGGATAAGTTTTGTTCGCGGGGTACGTGTTTTGTGGGTTAGCGGCAGTCATATGAAAGAAATTTGTTGCTTACTAAGATTTAAGGATGTCACAGGAGAGCCTGCATGGTAGAGGAGAATACCGAGTACAAAAATATACAAATAAAAATAAAAAGCAAAATAAATCTGAAATAATATTAAATTAGTTAAAAAATTAGCGAAAATCGTAGGAATAAATCATTACTTCGTGGTCGTCGCCGGAGGCTCCTCCCTCCCGGTGGCTTCGCGACGTTGCATCGCGAAGCCACCGGGAGGGAGGAGGCGCCGCCGACGACAAACGACGTCAATTAAGACGTCAACGAAGACGTCAACGAAAAAGAAGCGAGAAGAAACTCATCATTTCTTCTCGCTTTATTACTTTGAAATCAACTAAAAGTAGACTCAGAAGACATGTGTAAACATGTCACTTTACTGCCTTATGTTAGAGCACAACCTTGGTAGCCTTGTTGCCTTTAACCTCGATGAATACGCCATTCTCGGGGTTAGCTACGCGCACACCCTGCATATTATAGTACACAGGAGCCTCATCAGCATCTGCTACGATACCCTCTACACCTGAAGCATCGATTGAGACGAGCTCACCGTATGCAAGCTGCTTAGAATTCTTAGCCTGATAAAGCATAAGTTTGCCATTCACGATAACGTGCATGCCAACTTGCAGCTGATCCTCAGAAGTGAACTTTTCTCCTTTAAGGTACGTGCAACGGAACACAGTGAGACCCTCTGTATCAGTCATGCTTCCACAAAGCGTGAATTCCGCATTACCATAAGAAGTGCTTACTTCCTTGATTGCAGTGATGTAACCGATCACATACTTGATGTCCTTTTCAGAACCTCCATCTTCAATATACTTCAATGCTTCAGCTACAGTGAAAGGATTTTCAGCAGCCTCACCTTTCTCAGCCTTGGGAGTCTCACCGGCTTCACCTACAGTTATTGTGAAAGATTCGAAACGGACCTGAGCAGATGCCGTGAAAGTAATTTCAGTTTTGGGTTCACCGGCGTAGATTGTTACGTTTTTGCGGTTTTTAACGTCGTATGCTACTACTGATCCGATGGGCATATCTGAAGGAGCAGAGATAGTCATTGTATTCTTTGCATAAATACGAACAGTGTTATTCCCTTCTTTAGTTGACATTGGGAAATACAAGGCCGGTTCAGTAGGTCCTCCGTTATTACCAAACTGGAAATCAAAGTCACCGAGAACGAAACTGTTCAAAGGTTGAAAATGACGAGCTTCACCATTGGGACGTTTATCGTCAACACCAGCGGCTACTTCTGCCACCTCTGTTCCTTTAATGTCGGTTGCGTCATTTACTGAAAGAGTGATAACTTCGGCATTGGCGAAGTTAGCGAACATGGCAACTGTGGCCACGGAGAGTAAAAACTTTTTCATAAGCTGTTATTATGGTTAAATTATTTATAGATTCAGGTTGTAGCGCATAGCGCATTTGACTGCAAAGATAATCCAAAAAAAGAGTAAATACAATAAATTTAACAAAAAAATGATATGACCGAAAAAAGAGTCAGACGAATTAAATCAAGACATTGTTGGCGATATTGAGGGCGGCATTGAGGGCCAGTGTAAATTTCAGGTTGCCAAATACAGGTCTTTTTACAGGCACTGAAAATCGCCGTTCAATTGTGTAAAAGCGGATTTCCAATTGTAGTCGTCGCCGTAGGCTCCTCCCTCCCGGTGGCTTCGCGATGATAAGGTTACTGCCGTAGCTAAGCCACCGGGAGGGAGGA
>CAJUIJ010000161.1 GCA_910586175.1 uncultured Muribaculaceae bacterium
TCAACCAAAATTAAATCACATTAAAATGCACATATACTTTGTGCGCGACCTATAATTATCACACCATATATGGGATTTAAAGATTTTTTCACAAGAAAGAAAAAAGAGACACTCGACAATGGTCTTCAGAAGACCAAGGAGGGAGTATGGAGCAAGATATCGCACGCCATTGCCGGAAAGAGCAAAGTGGACGATGAGGTGCTCGACAATCTTGAGGAGGCCTTCATAACCAGCGACGTGGGCACTGACACCACGCTTGAGATAATCGAGAGGCTCCAGAACCGAGTGTCGCGCGATAAGTATGTGGGCAGTGAGGAGCTGCGAGGCATGCTTGTGGAGGAAATCAGCGACATGCTCGAGAAGCCTACCAATGAATACCAACTCGGAGACTTCGAGGTGAAGAAGACGGGCGAACCTTATGTGATTATGGTGGTAGGTGTGAATGGCGTAGGCAAAACCACCACCATCGGCAAGCTTGCATATCAATATAAGGCCGCAGGTAACAAGGTGGTGCTCGGTGCAGCCGACACATTCCGCGCAGCGGCCATAGAGCAGCTCGACATCTGGGGAGAGCGCGTAGGAGTGCCGGTAGTGAAGCAGAAGATGGGCAGTGACCCTGCTGCCGTGGCTTTCGACACATTGCAATCGGCCAAAGCTCAAGGAGCAGACGTGGTGATAATCGACACAGCAGGACGCTTGCACAACAAGGTGGGCCTGATGAACGAACTCACCAAGATCAAAAACGTGATGAAGCGAGTGGTGCCGGATGCGCCGCAAGAGATTTTGCTCGTGCTCGATGGTTCTACGGGCCAAAACGCATTTGAGCAAGCAAAGCAATTTGTTGCCGCCACAGAGGTCAACAACCTCGCTATCACCAAACTCGACGGCACATCGAAAGGAGGCGTGGTGATCGGCATAAGCGACCAATTCAAGATACCTGTAAAGTATATCGGACTCGGAGAGGGTAAGGAAGATTTGCAGATATTCCACCCGTCGGAGTTTGTCAGGTCACTGTTCGGCTCGGCAATCTAAGGCGACCAGATAGAATTATTTCAACGTTCGCGGAACAATGAAAAAAGGACATGTAGACATAATCTCGATGGGATGCTCTAAAAACTTAATTGACTCAGAGCGTCTAATCAGGAGGCTTACAGCCAAGGGCTACACGGTAAGCCACAATCCTGAACATCCGGAGGGTGAATATGTGATGGTCAACACCTGCGGCTTCATTAATGATGCAAAAGAGGAGTCGATCAATATGCTTCTCGAATTAATATCGCTCAAGGAGGAGGGTACCATAGGCTCAATCGCAGCTATGGGATGCCTCACGGGGCGTTATTTCAACGACTTGCGTGCCGAGATTCCTGAAGTTGACCGAATGTATGGTAAGTTTGACTGGGAGAAGTTTGCCGACGAATTGCCCGACCTTAAGGAAAATGAACGTCCGCGCACATGGGAACGAGAGCTTACCACTCCCCCACACTCCACATATCTTAAAATATCGGAGGGTTGCAACCGCATGTGTGCGTTTTGCGCCATTCCTCTCATCACCGGTCGCCACAAATCGCGTCAGGAAGATGAGATAATCGAAGAGGTTAAGGAGCTTGTAGCTAAAGGGGTAAAGGAGTTTAATGTCATTGCCCAGGACCTTTCGAGTTACGGACTTGACCTATATGGTGAGCACCGGCTTGCACAGCTCATAGACAAGATGGCCGATATACCCGGTGTGGAATGGATCAGGCTCCACTATGCATATCCTGCGGACTTCCCTATGGAAATTCTCGATGTCATGGCTCGACGTCCGAATGTATGCAAATATCTCGACATAGCGTTGCAGCACATCTCAGACAATCAGCTCAGCCTGATGAAACGACATATCAACAAGGCTGAGACGATTGAACTCATCAATTCAATACGCAACAAGGTGCCGGGTATATGTCTGCGCACTACCTTGATGGTTGGATTTCCGGGTGAGACCGATGAAGACTTTGAGGAGCTTCTTGAATTTGTCGCATCCCAAAAGTTTGACCGTATGGGCGCGTTTGCCTATTCGGAAGAGGATGACACATATGCAGCGCGGCACTATGAAGACAATGTGCCTGACGAGATGAAACAGGAAAGACTCGACAAGCTCATGGAGCTTCAGCAAGAAATCTCCGAGGAGAACAATGCCCGGCAGGTCGGCAAGCATGTAAGGCTGCTTGTGGATGAATATGAGGGTGATACAGCTATATGCCGCTCGGAGCAGGACTCGCCTGAGGTAGACTTGACATATCGCGTGGAGGGCTGCAATGCCCCGATAGGTGAGTTTATCGAAGCTGAGGTGACCGAAGCATTCCCATTCGACTTCACAGCACGTCTTCTCTAATACATTCAGTATCACCAATATACTCAGCATCACTAATATACTTAGCATCACCAATAGAAACCTGCTGCAAAGTTACTCTCAACAATGGTAAACAGATTTGCATATCGACTGCCATACGACAGTGTGGTGCATCGGGGAGGATCATCCTCACTGGTGCAGGGAATCGGTGCGGAGGGTTTTGTGGTGGCTCCATTTGATGACGCATACTCGGGGTGCTTCACTATACCGACTGATGATACGTGTGCCGAAAAGGGCTTTGTGCCTGAGGCCTATAATCTTCCGGCTGAGAGCACTACGCAGCAACAACATGCTGACGGTGTCAACTTGATACTTGAACGCATTTCGCGCGGGGAGCTTGACAAATGTGTATTGTCGAAAGTTGTGATAAAGAGGCTCGATGTAGACTTGAAGCGCACATTTGACAATCTATGCGAAGCCCGACCTGACGCATTCGTGTTTTATTTCGATACGCCACAAACGGGTGCATGGATAGGAGCCTCGCCCGAAGTGCTTATGCTCAGGGATGATAACGAGATTCAATCCATGTCGCTGGCCGGCACGAGAATTGAGGGTTATTCCGGCGAATGGGGGTCTAAGGATATCAATGAACAACGCATTGTGACAGACTTCATAGTCGATACGTTCGCAGATGCCGGTTATGATGTAGACACATGCGGACCTATGACACATAAGGCCGGTAATGTGGAACATCTGATGACACGCATCACATCTCGCCCGCAAGGCAATGTTTCAGACGTGCGACTCTTATATGAGCTGTCGCCGACGCCGGCACTTTGCGGACTTCCGCGTGATGCCGCACGAAAGACACTGCGAGACGCAGAGACATTCGATAGAGGCTACTACGGGGGCTTCTGCGGCCTTGTCAATGCAGGCGGCACTGAGCTTAAACTCTACGTGAATCTCAGGAGCTGTTGCATAAAGAATGGCTTATGCTGCACATATGCAGGAGGCGGCATAGTGGCCGGCTCAAAACCGGAGAGTGAATGGGCCGAGACTGAGCGTAAGGCAGAGACGATACTCAACAATCTGATTGAAAGCAATTAACATAACACATAGTATACAACCTAAAATCTCAAAAACAACCTTATAAAAACACGACAACATGAGAAAAGCAAGAATCACAGCGATCATGTGTCTGGCAGCCGGATTTGTAATGACACCGGCTATCGCCCAGAACCGGACCAAGAGCCTTGACGTGAAAGGTCTCGACCAGACCATATCGCCCAAGCAGGATTTCTACCACCATGTAAACAGCAAATGGCAGAAAGAGCATCCGCTCACAGCCGAGTATTCACGTTACGGTCAGTTCAATATACTGAACGACTCGAGCGAGAACCGTGTGCAGCGCATAGTGATGGGCCTTGCGGCCACTAATCCTGCCAAGGGTACTGATGCCTTTAAGATTGCAACTATTTATGAGCAGGGCATGGATTCTGTGCGCCGCAATCGCGAGGGTGCAGCTCCAATCCAGAAGAAACTCGCCAAGATAGAGAATGCAAAGGCTAATGAGATGACTGATCTTTACCGCTGGATGCAGCGTTACGAGGCATCTCCGCTTATGAGCGTAGGTCCGATGGAAGATCTCGCCGACAGCCACGTGTATGCGATGTATGTGGGTGGAGGCGGCCTTGGCTTGGGCGACCGCGATTATTATCTGATGAAAGATAAGCGTCACAAAGAGGTGCTCAATGCCTACGTGAAGCTGATTGAAACTGAAATGGGTCTCGCAGGCTACAGCAAGAAGGATGCAAAGCGCATTGCCAAGAATGTGGTGAAAATCGAGACAGAACTCGCTGACTCAGTGTGGACCAAGGAGCAGAGTCGCAATATACCGGCGATGTATAACCCCCGCACCATGAGCCAGATTGAGGAGATGTATCCCAACCTGCCTATCCGCGGCATGATTGAGGACCTCGGCATAGCTGTGCCTGAAACTGTAATCGTGACCGAGCTTAACACCGTGAAGCAGGCTGACAATATGATGAAGTCGCTCACTGACCGTGAGAAGAAGGACTTTTATCTTTGGAAAATCGTGGCCGGTGCGTCTCCTTATCTCAGCGATGACTTTGCCAACGCATCGTTTGAGTTCAATAAGGTTATGTCGGGTGTGCAGCAGCAGCGTCCACGCTGGAAGAAAGCCCTCGCCACTGTGGAAGGTGTAATGGGTGAAGGCATCGGACGTCTCTATGTGGAGCAGTACTTCCCCGAAAGCTCCAAGCAGTATATGGTAGGCTTGGTTGAGAATCTCCGCAAAGCTCTCGGCAAACATATCATGAACCTGCCCTGGATGACCGATGACACCAAATATGAGGCTATGAAGAAGCTCAACTCAATCACTGTGAAGATTGGTTATCCTGACCAGTGGAAAGACTATAGCCTGCTCGAGATTGACCCGGCTCTCAGCTATTATGAGAATATGGACAAGGCTGGCGAATGGGCTGTACAGCGTCAGCTTGAGAAGTGGGGCAAGCCTGTAGACCGCAGCGAATGGGGCATGACTCCTCAGACTATCAACGCATATTACAACCCGATGTTCAACGAAATCGTATTCCCTGCCGGCATACTTCAGGCTCCGTTCTACGATCCGGAATCGAGCGATGCAGAGAACTATGGTGGTATCGGCGTTGTGATTGGCCATGAACTTACTCACGGATTTGACGACCAAGGCCGCAACTTCGACGCCAACGGCAACATGACCAACTGGTGGACAGAAGAGGATGCAGCCGCCTTTGCAGATAAGACAAAGGGTCTCGGTGCTCAGTTTGATGAGATAGAGGTGCTTCCGGGCCTTCATGCCAACGGCACATACACTATGGGTGAGAATATAGCAGACCAGGGTGGTCTCCGTGTGGCTTACACCGCATTCCTTGATTCACAGAAGAAGAAAGGTGTGGATGTGGAAAGCGAAAGTGCAAAGATCGAGGGTCTCACTCCGGCACAGGTGTTCTATATGAACTTCGCCAACCTCTGGGCAAATAATATCCGCGATGAGGAAATCAGAAACCTGACTACAGCAGATCCCCACTCGCTTGGCGTGAACCGTGTTAACGTGTCGCTCCGTAATATCGAGCCATTCATGAAGGCATTCGGCATTCAGCAAGGTGATGCAATGTACCGTCCGGCTGAAGAGATGGTGATTATCTGGTAATTATAATTTAAGATTTAGTATTTTTGGGGTCGTGCTCGCTTCGCGTAGCACGACCCCAATGTTTTTACGATTGCTAATATTAACAATGGTTAAATAGGTATATAT
>CAJUIJ010000162.1 GCA_910586175.1 uncultured Muribaculaceae bacterium
GCGCACCATCGCGATCCGCGTGCCTGACGACATCGCCGCGCTGCTCGATGCGCAGCCCAACAAGTCAGACTACATCATCGACGCCATCCGCGCCTACAGCGGCCTCCAAGCCCCGGAGGTGAAATGAGACGACAGCGGAAACCAATGGATCAATGTAAAAAACGGTTGAATTGTTAAAAAAGGATTCAATGGAATTACGGTTGGCAAACAATGGAACGGCGATTTCCAAATCGCCATTAACGTAAAGCTGGCTGGTGGCGATTTGGAAATCGCCGGGCAATTCTCAGGCACTTTTTTTCAAAAAAATATTTATTTTCTGATTTTTCGTTGTCCGTGCTTGCGATAAAGGTTGTTGAACTCTTTATCGCAGAAGATTGTATCGTATATCTGTTCGTAGGTGTATTCAGGATATTGTTCAGCTATCTGGGGGATTGTCATATCGAGTTCTATCTGCTTTGTGAGGCGTTCTCTGTCAATATCCTCAATCACTTCATACTCTCCATCCTTGTAGGATATCGGCACTTTTCTCTTCGTGTTATCCAATTTCTCTATATGTTTTGAGTACTTTACGCCCCATCTGTGCAGCCATCGCATGATGGTCTCGCGGTCTGCATTGAAATTCTCCGCAAGCCTCCTCAACGGCACTCCCCATTTATACTGCTCTATTATGGCATCTTTCTTATCTTCAAGATTAAAGAGCGGTTTAGGTGCCAACACTCCCGGAGGCCTGCCGAGCAGGATTCCCAGCTTGACCCGCAGCCTCAGACCCTCTCTCGTGCGCTGCCGTATCATCTGTCGCTCGATCTCCGCCGACAAGCCAAAAGCGAATGCCAGCACCTTGCTCTGTATGTCATCGCCGAGCGTGAAGCGGTCCTTGACGGTGTAGATTTCACAGCCTTGCTCCATAGCGAAGTGCAGGATATCCATCACCATGTAGAGGTCACGCCCAAGCCGGCTTATCTCCGAGGCAATGACAATATCCTCTTTCTGCAACTTCTTAAGCAGCGGGCCGAGGTTACGCTTGTCGGGGTCTTTGCCACCGCTCACACCCTCGTCCGTTATAAACTCATCGATAGTCCAGCCCTTCTCCTTGGCGAATTGTTCGACGCCCTGCTTTTGGGAGCAGATATCCTGCTCATCGGTGCTCACTCTCAAATATCCGTATATCATATCGAATTGTTTTTGGGCAGATCATATTCTCCGGCTATCCGGGTTGCCCATTTCGGATACCAGTTTATTTTTAATCCGGCTTCAGAGTATTCCTGTGCGTTTGCATAGGAATCTTCAAGCTCATTTACATATTGCCTGATGAGTGTCACTATCTCGGCATCGGGCGTTTCGGCACCGTCTATATGAAACTTCTTCTTGATGTATCGAAGAGCGGATCGCAGGCTTGTGGAGTATGTGTAGTCGCTATGAGAGCCGCCTAAAACATACACCATCGCAAGAATCTTAGCCGACTTGTCTTTGCTGATTGCAGGTATATCGGCTTGCAAACACGATTCATACCATTGGTCTCTTATGTCCATGTCATTCAGGGTCGTCATAATGTGAAGTCTATATCAAATTCTCAGGCACTTTTTTTCAAAAAATCATTTATTTTTTTTGATTTTGTCGGTTAGCTCTTGGGAGAAGCGTAAGGACCAGCAAGGGTCATCAATAAAGGTGTCAAATATATTGCGTCATATCTCGCTCGCACCCTCTTGTAGAGTTCCTCTTGCCTCTTTGTGAACGGCATAAACGAACGATTGAGCCAACGGCAGATGTAGTAGGGCTTGTTGTCTGAGCAATCCATATTACTCCCTGTAATCATCCAATCAATATCAGCCGAGCCTCGTTCTCTTGCGAGAATAAAAGCGTCTATCAGTTTCGGATATTTCATCAAGTAGTAGAAATTCCTTGTGAAATTGCTTTTAGGGCAGACTATGCAACCAACTCTCTTAGTGTGATGATATTCGGGGTTTACAGGCAGATTGTACTTGTAAATGTAATCCCAAATATCATCATCCGACCAATCTACAATAGGCATAAGCTGAATAACACTTGCACCTCCTACGGATTGACAATTCTCCACAAAATATTCGCTCACTAATTCTTTGTTCTTTTTAAGAGTGGTTTTATTCTTTGCGGAAAATGCCGTGCGAGATGAACGTGCATTACTCTCTGCTCTGCGCACCCCGACGATGGAACAATTGTCAACATTTTTAGGGTTGTGCTTGAAGTCCCTGCAGCAATAGGCAGCTTGCACAGTCGGAAGAAAACCTTTATGATTTGCCGATATGTTTTCGATAAAGCCATAGGGAACATTCTTGCGCCATATTACATCGGGGTAATGCTCGCTGATGAAACGCTTGGTCGTGTTGCTCTCAAACGCTACGTTGTAATAAGCCTTAAATACTATGCCACTGCGTTTGCAAAGGTCATAGCAAACTTGACTATCCTTCCCACCAGAAAAGCCGAGACAGACTTCAAAACCCATCTTCCCTGCTATTTTTGCGAACTTTTGGATGCGCTCTATCGCCGTTTGCTCTAATTGGTCAGCAAAGAGATTCAATTTCTGATATTTTTTGATTACTGCGTTGATTTCTCCGATGCACTTGTCGCGGTCGGTGGGGGTGCGGAAGTAGATCTTGTTAGTGTCAATGGGGTTATTACATTCTTCTTCTATATCCTCACCTCCAATCCATGCCGTTATACACATCCAATTAACTCTTTTCATTTCAGATTCGGGGAAA
This sequence comes from uncultured Muribaculaceae bacterium, assembly GCA_910586175.1. Classification (GTDB taxonomy): domain Bacteria; phylum Bacteroidota; class Bacteroidia; order Bacteroidales; family Muribaculaceae; genus Lepagella. The sequence goes on from CAJUIJ010000162.1 coordinate 2,736, forward strand.
GTGTTAATCATCGCTTCAATCCAGCCTTCCCAATATTGCTTATGCCATTCATATTCATCCTCGGTCATAAGCCCTTTCTCAGATTCAAGAGTATTCATACCCTCAAAACCGTGCTGATATTGACCGATAATATACTCTTTGGCTTGCTCGTCAAGTGAATCCCAATTGTGCTGCAAGTCGTTGTCCAATTGGGAATTTTCTGAATTATTCCCTAATTCTCCCGATTTTTTCTCTTTTGTTCCCATATTATTAATTATTATCTATTAATTATTAACTATTTAGTTGTAGGGGTCGTAGCGGGCTATCTGGTCCGCTATGCCGGTGTCGGGGTCCTTGGCCCATTCCTTGGCCGGCACAATGCACTCGGCCACCTTCGGGTGCTTGAGGCGGAAACGCGCCCACTTGTAGTCCACGGTGTCGAACACCGCGCGGGTGTTGCCCGCCGCGCTCCGCGCCCCCGTGGAGTGCCTGCCGAATTTCATGAAGAGCTTGCGCACGCGCATCTCCGCCACCCCCATCAGCCGGGCTATCTCGGCAGGCGTGCATCCCTGCTCGTCGTGCATGGCGCACGCCGTCACGAAGGTCTCATGGGTCATCCACACAATCCGCTTGTCTCTGACGGCCTCGCTGCCGCCCGTCGTCTCTCTCATATCCTCTCAGTTTTTATTTTATGCTTGGTCAGTATCATTTCGGTTGCCGACAAAAAAGGCGGCTCCCGAATTGTGGGAACCGCCGCCTGATGGATGGTTGAATTTACAACTCAGAGGCTGAACTCCAGGAGTTCATGCCCGAGTGAGTGTAATGCGTTCTCGATTTTCTCCCGCGCTTGCTTGCGGGGCTTGGACACGCCGTTGGCGTAGTTCCATAATTGCTTCTGGTTAATGCCCGTGAGACGCTCGAGGGCTGCGTTGGTAAAGATGCCTTGGTAGTAGCGAAGAAGAGACTCAGCATCATAGTGCCATTCCAAAGGCCACCCCTCGGCAATCGGCTCTGCCCATTCGGCTTCGGGAGTGATCTCCTTGTAGATTCGGATTGCCTCAAGCACATCGCGCTTCACCTCGGCCACAGTTTCGCCGGCTGCATAGATGCCATCGCAATTCTCTGCAAAGCCACCGAACGAGTCACCGCTCGCGCTGATGTTGATGATAAGTTTTTTTGACATAACTACGTGATATTGAATTATTGGATTTCGTCTGATATGCATGTAAGATATGGGGTTATTTCAGCCCCATATCTCTCATGATTTTACGCCTTAACGGCTCCGGTATCTCTTTTGCCCCATGGTAGGGGACACTCACATTGGGTGATCCGGCTTTCGTGTAGATCTTGTGGCTACCCTCTTGCCGCAATTCAACCCATCCATTTCTTGCAATAAGCCTGTGAAATTCTTTGTATTTCATCGGTCACTTATTTTGATAATACAAAAATAGGAAATTTTTCTATTATATCAAAATATTAATGGAAATTTTTCCTATTTTAACATTTTGTGCGGTTCCCATCATGTCAATGTTCTCTCGGTTCGGGTCCTGCCGGTTGGGTGCGGGGAGGGCGCGTCGGCCGCTCCCCGGCCCGGCAGAAAATAGAAATTTGTCTTGGTTGAAATCAAAAATCTTAAAAAAACATTTACTGTTTTCTTGCATCAGGTTTCGCCCGGCTCTCCGGGTCGGGGTCCCTCACGGGCTGCCCCAAGTCCGTCATCTGAAAGATTCGGCGTCGGCAAACAGCACCACCTCAAACATCTCGCGCAGCCTGTCTGATATACGCGCGTCTCCATAGTGCTTCTTGATTTCGTCTTCGTCAAGGTTGCTCGTCATCAGGGTGAAGAGCCGGCGGTCATAACGCTCCAGCAGCAGGTCGGCCATCGGGGTCTGATTGCGCCCGTAATCCATGATCACCGCCGGCTCCGAGCCGAGGTCGTCTATGCCGAGGGCGGGGTTGAGCACAGCCGCCCGGTAACGCTCCGGGTCAGTGCGTACCCATTCGGCTATCTGCCGCGCCGTCACGATCCTTATGCCGAAATCGCTCTGGTACTTGTGGCCGAGCATGTACGGGTCAACGAGCTTGGCAGCCGCCGCGCCATGATACACATTGTCGATGGCACGCATCAGCGTCGTCTTGCCGTTGCCCACCGAGCCCAGGAAGCCTATGCCGAAGCGGCGGGGCGCCGCTGCCATTTTTCCGGACATTCCATCGTCGACGCTCGATAGCAGCCGCGCCACCCTGTCTATAATTTGCCCCGTGAAGCCCTCCAGACGGCACGTGCCGCCCCGCGAGGCCACCTGGCGTGTGTAGTATAACCTCAAGGCATTCGAGAGCCTCAGAGGCGAAATCGGGAGCCTAAAATCCCGCGCCCCACTTCTTTGTCGGGCCTGCATCTGCCGGAACTCCCCGCCGAGTGTCGCCGGCTCCCACTTTTTTTGCTTTTTCATCTTGCTGTTTTTTTGCTTGAGATTCACAGTCATCCTTTATCCACACGTTGGCCCGGGCTTGCCAGTTGACTATTGGCATACCGCCACCGTCACGCCATCCTTTGGATTCGTAAAAATTGAAAAATTTTTCGGCCGCCCCTTCCCAATCAATTATTTTCTGGAGTCGGTTTCTCGTCTCGAAGTATTTCATCACATCCTCCCAGCTCGGAATCTCGGCAAAATTCAAATTTTCCTCGCGCGAGTGTGTGTGTGACAAATAATCTTTCTTTTCTTCTTCTATTCTTATATTCTTTACTTTGTTTTCCGTGGTGTGGTCGTTGGCGGGGTGCGTCTCGCCATCCATTCCGCTTTCTCTGCCACCATCCTTGCGAACGACCTTGCCCGCCTCTGTCGCGCCTCCTTTAGCGTGATCGTTTCCCAGCTCATTCCAAACTCCGCTCCCGTCGCCTGTATCATGTACGTTTC
>CAJUIJ010000163.1 GCA_910586175.1 uncultured Muribaculaceae bacterium
TTCCGGATTAATCCGGAACGCCTTATATTTTTAATAAATTCTTGTCAGATTAGCGAGGCTCCCTTTTCGATTGCTTTCTCGTTGAGAGGAATCAGCTTGTGATGGCGTTCGGGGAGTGATTTCTTCAGACCCTTGATGACATTCTCCATGGGAAGCTTGTAGTCCATGGCTTGCAGGAGCGCTCCCATTACCACCATGTTGTATGCCTTGGAGTTGCCGATTTCGAGGGTCGCTTCCATTGCATCGATTGGATAAATCTTGATATCCTCACGGTTAGGACGGTTGTGGATACCGTTGGTATCGAAAATCAGTGTTCCACCGGGTTTTACCTTTGGAGCGAACTTGTCGAGGCTCTGCTGGTTGAGGGCAACGACGATGTCGTACTGATCGAGGATCGGAGATGATATCTTGGAGTCAGCGAGGATAACAGTCACGTTGGCAGTGCCACCGCGCTGTTCGGGACCGTAAGAGGGCATCCAGGTAACTTCCTTATCGTCCATAAGGCCGGAGTAAGCGAGGATTTTACCCATGGAGAGCACACCTTGTCCGCCGAAACCGGCTATGATAATTTCTTCTTTCATGATGAAGTGTGATTTCGGTTAAATGTTTTTGAGGTCTCCTAACGGATATTTGGGGAACATGTTCTCTTCCATCCATTTGTTGGCCATTTCGGGAGAGAGTTTCCAGCCGGAGTTGCAGGTGGCGACCACTTCGACCACGCTTGTGCCTTTCTTTGCGAGGGCATTTTCGAAAGCCTTCTTGAGGGCAGCTTTTGTCTTGCGCACTGCGGCGGGAGTGTGTACAGCCTGACGGGTCACGTAGCAAGTGCCGTCGAGAATGGCCATAAGATTTGTGATCTCGAGTGGATGTCCGTTTAGGTCAACGCGACGACCATAGGGGGTAGTGGCTGTTTTCTGGCCAATAAGGGTAGTGGGAGCCATCTGACCGCCGGTCATGCCGTAAATGGCGTTGTTTACGAAGATCATGACGATATTCTCACCACGGTTGGCTGCGTGGATTGACTCGGCTGTGCCGATAGCCGACATGTCGCCGTCGCCCTGATAGGTGAACACGACATTCTCGGGGTAAAGGCGGGATGCGGCGGTCGCTACTGCCGGAGCACGACCGTGAGCGGCTTCAATCCAGTCTACGTCGATATAGTTGTAAGCGAACACGGCGCAGCCTACGGGAGAAACACCGACAGTACGGTCGGTGAGGCCCATTTCGGCAATAACCTCGGCGAGGAGCTTGTGAATCACGCCATGCGAGCAGCCCGGGCAATAGTGCATGTGAACCTGCTCGAGAAGTTCGGGTTTGCAGTAAACCTTATTTTCTTCTTTGATGATTTCTTCTATATTCATTTTCGAGCGAGATTAACGGTTTATAATTTTGTTTTTGAGGGCATCGACGATTTCGTTGGGGCTTGGGATTATGCCACCGAGTCGACCGAAATGCTCCACGGGGAGAGAGTCGTGCACGGCGAGACGCACATCTTCGATCATCTGGCCGGCGTTAAGCTCGACAACGAGGGCACCTTTCTTTCCGGCGGCAGCCTTTGCAACGGCCTCTGTGGGGAAGGGCCAAAGTGTGATAGGACGGATTATACCGACCTTTATACCCTCTTCGGCAGCGAGTTCGCGAGCTTTGTCGCATATACGGGCCACTGTACCGAAAGCGACCATGATATAGTCTGCATCCTCGACACCGATTTCTTCCCAGCGGCATTCGTCGCGTTCGATGGTGCGGTAGCGCTCCTGAAGCATATCGTTGATGACTTCCATCTTGGAAGACTCGAGTTCGAGCGATGTAATGACATTACGCTTGCGGCCGTTCTTGCGGCCATCGGCAGCCCATGGGCACTGCTTGCGGATTTCCTCGTCGGTGCGACGCGGGCGCTGTTCGGGAAGCTGGACTTTCTCCATCATCTGGCCCACGATGCCGTCTGCGAGAATCATAACGGGGTTGGTATACTTGAAAGCGAGGTCGAAGCCGAGACCTACGAAGTCAACCATTTCCTGGACAGAAGAGGGAGCGAGCACGATAAGATGATAGTCACCGTGGCCGCCACCCTTGGTGGCTTGGAAATAGTCTGCCTGCGAAGGCTGGATGGTGCCGAGGCCCGGGCCACCGCGCATCACATTGAGAATGAGTGTAGGCAAAGAGGAAGCGGCGATATATGATATGCCTTCCATCATCAGGCTGATGCCCGGCGATGAAGAGGAAGTCATAACGGCCTTACCGGTGCCGGCACCGCCGTATACCATATTGATTGCGGCGAGTTCGGATTCAGCCTGAAGAACCACCATTCCGGTAGATTCCCAGGGGCGAAGTTCGGCGAGAGTCTCGAGAACTTCAGACTGGGGGGTGATTGGGTAACCGAAATAGCCATCGCAGCCGTAGCGTATAGCGGCGTGCGCGAAAGCCTCGTTACCCTTCATGAGTCTAATCTCTTCTTTCATAAGTTGTGTTTTCTTGATTAGATTTGATGGGAGTTAGTTACTTTTCGACCTTGCGATAGACTTCAATACAAGCGTCGGGGCATACCCAGGCGCAAGACGCGCAACCGGTACAAGAATCGGGATTTGCCATGTAGGCGTAATGATAGCCACGGTCGTTGACTTCATTAGGCTGCAAAGACAAAGTGTTGGTGGGGCATGCTACCACACATAGGTTGCAACCCTTGCATCGTTCGATATTAACGACGACAGCTCCTCTTACTTTTGCCATTATTGTGTTTTTTTGGTTTATAAAAGAACTCTTGAGGCAATTTTGTGCCTATGGGAGTAAGGTTAGGGACTTTGGTTACAAAGGTAAATAAAAAAATGAAAAGATGATAGTAAAAGCTAAACTAAAAAAGATGTTTAAGAACATATTTTTCTCGCGCTTTGCGCTCGCACACCTCCAAAACCGCAATGCAGCTTACGGGTGCTTTGCGCTCGCACAGAACAAAAGCTGCGGACGGTGTTGGCTTTTCATTTTTACTTTTGGCCCTGTGGCCTCAGGCTTTTAGCGTTGCCTTATACTTCCGCTTTTCAGACCGGCTTTCGGACTCGCTTTCGGGCTTCCGCCCTCTCACTACACCACGATCACATGCGACAATAAAGTTGGGCGAGAGACGAAAGATAAGACTCGAGGAGAGAAAGGAGAAAGAGACTGAGGGGCAGAGAAGAGACTGAAAAGAAGGAAATAGAACCGGGAAATAGAGAGGAGATATGAGAGGAGATATGAGAGGAGATGGGAGAAGAAATCGGTTATCGGATAAGGGAGGGGGAATTTGTAAGGCCGCCTTTTTGGGGCGGCCTTCGGTGTCTTTTAGACTGTCAGTATTTCTTTTTCTTTTTCGGCGAAGATTGTGTCTATTTTCTTCATGTATTTGTCGTGGAGCTTCTGGACATCGGCTTCGGCATCTTTCTCGGCGTCTTCGCTCAGACCTTGCTTGATTTCCTTTTTAAGGCCTTCTATTGCCTCTCGGCGTGCGTTGCGCACTGAAACCTTTGCTGTTTCTGCTTCAGCCTTGCTCTGCTTGACGAGCTGCTTGCGGCGGTCTTCGGTGAGTGGCGGTATTGAAAGGCGTATCACTTCACCGTTGTTTTCGGGGGTTATGCCGAGTTCGGAGTTGATTATGGCTTTCTCTATTTCCTTGAACATTGATTTTTCCCAAGGAGTGATGGCGATTGTCCGCGCATCAGGCACGGAGACATTAGCTACATTGCTGATGGGGGCCTGGGAGCCGTAGTAGTCTACGCGGATGCCGTCGAGAAGTCGAGCGGAAGCTTTGCCGGCACGGATATGAGAGAGGGTGTCGTCGAGATATTCCACGGCGAGCTGCATGGAGTCATCGGCATTCTGGAGATATTCTTTTACTTCCATAATATAATGTGTTGTTAGAGGGTTACTAATGTGCCAACCGGTTCGTCTTCGAGGGCGCGTTTGAGGTTGCCCGGTATGTCCATGTTGAAGACATAAATCGGCATTTTGTTTTCCTTGCAGAGGGCCGTGGCGGTGAGATCCATAACCTTGAGACCACGGGCGAGGACTTCATCGTACGATATTTCGTTGAATTTTACTGCATTGGGGTCTTTTTCGGGGTCAGCTGTGTATACACCGTCGACACGTGTGCCTTTCATCATCACTTCAGCTTCGATTTCTATGGCGCGTAGAGCGGAGCCGGTGTCGGTGGTGAAGTAAGGATTGCCGGTGCCACAAGAGATTATTGCGACTCCGCCGTTTTGTATTGTCTCAATGGCTTTCCATTTGGAGTATGGCTCGCCGATGGGGAACATTCCGATGGCAGTAAGCACCTTAGCGGGCTGGCCGATTGCCTCGAGGGCTGAGCTGAGAGCGAGCGAATTGATTACGGTGGCAAGCATTCCCATCTGGTCACCTTTGACGCGATCGAAGCCTTCGGAGGCACCGGAAAGGCCACGGAATATGTTTCCACCGCCTATTACGATACCGATCTGGACGCCTGCATCGACCATTTGCTTGATTTGGGCAGCGTATTGGTTAAGGCGGTTAGTATCAATGCCGTGTCCTTGTGCTCCGGCGAGCGATTCGCCTGACAATTTTAGTAATATTCTTTTGAATTTCATTTTATAACGGTTGATGAGTGTAAAGATAAGGTAAATTTTTGGGATTTGGAAATTTTTGTGGATAAAAAAGTAAACCTCCGCCCGTTGCAGTGAGAGCGGAGGTGGTATCGTTTCTTGGGTGGTGGGGAGGAGGAATACTACGGGGTGTCAGTCTTTTATCAGCATGTTTGCGAGGGTTTGCATGCCTGCTGTTGCCTTCTGGGGTATTACTGTGACGCCGTGGAATGCTGAGGTGTCGGCAGGATTGGGGTCAATATAGTAGATTGGGACGCCGGGGTGTACGTAATTGATTAGAGCTGCTGCGGGATAGACCACGAGCGAGGTGCCTATCACCACGAAGATATCGGCTTTTTCTACTATATTGATGGCTTTTTCCATGTTGGGCACCGGCTCCTGGAAGAAGACGATGTGTGGACGCATGGGGTGGCCGTTGCGGCCACGGGTTTCGGGCGCTGTTTCGAGGTGGTCTATATCGAGGGGTTCGGTATAGTTGGGGTCGATTGTGGAGCGCATTTTCATCAATTCGCCGTGCAGGTGCAGGATCTTAGATGAGCCTGCGCGTTCGTGCAGATCGTCTACGTTTTGGGTAATAATATAGACATCGAAATGGCGTTCGAGGTCAACGAGCGCTTTGTGGGCGGCGCTAGGCGAGGCGTTGACGAGCTGCCGGCGCCGGTCGTTGTAGAACTTGTGCACGAGGGCTGGGTCGCGTCGGAAGCCGTCGGCCGAGCATACTTGCATCACCGGGTAGTTTTCCCAGAGTCCGTCTGCATCTCTAAATGTCTTTATGCCTGACTCGGCGCTTATGCCGGCGCCTGTCGATACTACTAAGATTGGTTTTTTCATGATTATTTTTTTTGATTTTCGCGCTTTGCGCTCACACGCCTCCAAAACCGCTATGCAGCTTTTTGCTTATCGGGATTGCTTCGGACATGTGTTCGGACTTCGGATCTCACACAACTCCAAGACTTTGCAGAAAAGGGGAGAGAGGCTCCCTAAGGGGGGCATGGAGGCTATTTAGGGGGGGAATGAAGG
>CAJUIJ010000164.1 GCA_910586175.1 uncultured Muribaculaceae bacterium
AACTCAAGCAAATAAAATATAAAATTAAATTGAACACCTACTTAAAACTTCAAATCATAAAACTATTCAGATAGTAAAAAGTAGTAATATAACACAAATCTCGATACACAATTGGATACATTTCTCATCAAAGCGGTGCAGTTGATACTTGCATTCGCGATACTCGTGATAATTCACGAATTCGGTCATTTCTTCTTCGCGCGTATATTCGGCATTAAGGTTGAAAAATTTTATATCTTTTTCGATCCTTGGACAGAGATATTCAAATGGAAACCTAAAAAATATTGGGGGTTCTTTGGAAAAACAAAAAAACTGAAAAATAACTCCGAAACCAGTGGCAATGTTGAGGCCGATGCTCAGACAGCCACTCCTGCCGATGCTGCGACAAAGACCGCATCCTCGGCATCCTCAAAAAAGAAAGGAAGTTTCTGGGGAGATACTGAATATGGCATAGGCTGGCTGCCATTCGGCGGATATTGCAAAATATCGGGCATGGTGGATGAGTCAATGGACACCGAGCAACTTAAGAAGCCTGCGCAAGACTGGGAATTCCGAAGCAAGCCGGCATGGCAACGCCTGCTCGTTATGATTGCCGGTGTGCTTTTCAACTTCCTGCTTGCCATATTGATATATGCCGGCATAGTATATGCAACAGGCGAGAAATATGTGGCATTCAAGGATGCAAAAATGGGTATGGCATGGTCGGGCGAGGCCAAGAAAATTGGATTTCACGATGGCGACATACCACTGCTTGCCGATGGCAAGGAGCTTGATAATCCGGCAGAAGATCGTCTCGACATGATTCAGGCAAAGAGCGTCAAAGTGCTCCGTGGCAACGATACGGTGACAATCAGCATACCCGAAAAATTCATATTCGCGCTCGACAATGAGGCTAAGAGTGATACAGCTACGATCAACTTCTGCACATACCGGTTTCCGGCACGAATCACGCAAGTAATGGCCGGCGAGGGAGCCGCCAAGGGAGGCATAGAGACAGGCGATGAGATTATTGCCATCGATTCAGTGGCAACCCCTACCCTGCCTGACTTCCTCACCACACTTCAGGGACACGACGGCAAGAGTGTGGCACTCACAGTGGTGCGTCGCAATGGCGAGGCTAACGACACAGTGGTGAAGCAGGTCAAACTCTCTGACAACTCAAAGATGGGTGTAGGCCTTGAAGTTTCGCCCGCTGCATTCTTCAAATATAAGGAGAAAAAATATGGGCTGTTGGAGTCTATACCAAAAGGGATAAGCATGGGAACAGACAGGCTCGTGAGCTATGCCAAATCAATGAAGATGGTCTTCACCAAAGAGGGAGCCGAATCGATAGGAGGATTCGGGGCCATAGGCAGCATCTTCCCCGAGAAATGGGATTGGATAGCATTCTGGAACATCGCAGCTTTTCTGTCGGTGGCATTGGCATTCATGAACATATTGCCGATACCGGCCCTCGACGGTGGCCATGTGCTCTTCTTGCTCTATGAGGTGATATTCCGCCGCAAGCCGAGCGAGAAATTCATGGAATATGCACAGATTGCCGGCATGACTTTCCTCATACTTCTGCTCCTGTATGCCAACGGCATGGATATTGTGAGACTCTTTAAATAGTCATAGAAGTTGTTTAGGTTGCGCACAAAGTATATTACAAATGATGAAGAAACAGAATCATAACAACGACCGACCCGCCATAGCGGGCGATAAAGGTGTAATAAAGCTCAAGAGTGGCAAGGAAGAATCTCTGCTGCGACGACACCCGTGGGTATTCTCAGGTGCAATAGCCACTCTCCCCCCCGCACTCGAAGAGGGAGATGTGGTGACTGTGACCGACAGTCAGGGCAATGTGCTCGGCACAGGGCATTACCAGATAGGGAGCATAGCGGTGCGCATACTTGAGTTCGGTGTGCCGTCGCTTCCCGAAGATTTCTACTTCACCCGACTCCAGAGTGCATACCGACTGCGCGAGAGCCTCGGGCTGGTGCGCCCTGACAACGATTGCTTCCGGCTGGTGCATGGTGAAGGAGACTTCCTGCCGGGCCTGATTGTCGACATCTATGGCCACACTGCCGTGATGCAGGCACACTCTCCGGGTATGCACTATGCGCGAAACGAGATAGCCGAGGCCCTCACACGTCTGCCCGGCGCACGGATCCGCAACGTTTATTACAAGAGTGAAACAACACTCCCATATAAGGCCGACCTCGGCGCGGAGAATGACTACATAATCGGTGATTACGATGGGAATATCGCCACAGAGAACGGTCTTCAGTTCAACATAGACTGGCTTAAGGGGCAAAAGACCGGCTTCTTTGTGGATCAGCGAGAAAACCGCAGCTTGCTTGAGAAATTTTCGAAAGGGAGCAAGGTGCTCAACATGTTCTGCTACACAGGAGGCTTCTCAGTCTATGCTATGCGTGGAGGGGCTGTGAGCGTGGACTCCGTGGACTCTTCAACCAAGGCCGCGGCGCTGACTGACGCCAACATAGCGCTCAACTTCCCTGAAGACCCGCGCCACAAGACATATGCTGAAGATGCCTTCAAGTTTCTGAACGACATGCCGGCCGATAAATATGACCTGATAATACTCGATCCGCCGGCCTTTGCAAAGCATCGCGGGGCGATAAAGAATGGGCTTGTGGGCTACCGCAAACTCAACGCCAAGGCCTTTGAGAAAATCAAGCCGGGCGGCATACTATTTACATTCTCTTGTTCACAGGCCATCAGCCGTGATATGTTTCGCATGGCGGTATTCACAGCCGCAGCAAAGTCAGGTCGCAAGGTGCGCATACTGCATCAGCTCTCCCAACCGGCCGATCATCCCATCGACATATCACACCCCGAAGGTGAATACCTTAAAGGCTTGGTGCTGTATGTAGAGTAATTAAGAACAAACAAAAAACTAAAAACTTTAAATAGCAATAACATGAAAAAGATCATCCCCACCCTGATTATAGGGACAGTGGCCGGACTCCAGGCCAACGCAGTGGTCGACAAGAACTTCAACTATCATGTGGACCGCTTCGCCGATATCGAGGTGCTCCGTTATGAAGTGCCCGAATTTGACCGCCTCACCCCCCAGCAACGCCGCATGGTGTATTATCTGAGCCAGGCTGCCCAGATGGGTCGCGACATAATATGGGACCAGAACGGCAAATACAACCTACAGATACGCCAACTCCTCGAAAAGATATACCAGAATTATGACGGAGACCGCAACAGCAAAGACTTCAAGGCCTTCGAGAAATACCTGAAACAGGTATGGTTTGGCAACGGCATACACCATCATTACAGCACCGATAAGTTCAAGCCTGAATTTAGCGAGGCATTCTTTGCAGAACAGGTCAACAAGCTCCGTCCATGCTGCCTCCCCACCAACGATGGAGAGACCCGTGAGCAGATGCTTGCCAAGCTCAGCAAGGTAATCTTCGACCCCACCTACATGGCTAAACGCGTGAACCAGGACGGTACGCAGGATGTGGTGGCCACATCTGCCGGAAACCTCTATGGCGATGGTGTGACACAGGTCGAGGTGGAAGCATTCTACAACAAGATGAAAGATCCCAACGATGCCACCCCCATCTCTTACGGGCTCAACGCCAAAGTTGTGAAAGATGCCGACGGCAACCTTAAAGAGGATGTGTATCGTGTCAACGGACTTTACGGGCCGGCAATATCAGAGATAATCTATTGGCTCGACAAAGCCAAAGGAGAGGCTGAGAATGATGCTCAGAAGGCATATATAACATCGCTGATAGACTTTTATATCACAGGAGACCTGCGCACATTCGACGAATATTCGATACTCTGGGCCGAAGACACCAAGAGCGACGTGGATTTCGTGAACGGTTTCATAGAGAGCTACGGCGACCCGCTCGGTATGACAGGAAGCTGGGAATCGTATGTCAACTTCAAGAACGCCAAATCATCGGCACGCACCGAAACCATATCAAGCAACGCTCAATGGTTTGAGAGCAACTCACCTGTAGACCCTCGCTTCCGCAAGGAGAATGTAAAGGGAGTGTCGGCCAAGGTAATCAACGCCGCTATGCTCGCCGGTGATGCATTCCCTTCAACTGCAATCGGCATAAACCTTCCCAACTCCAACTGGATCCGTGCAGCTCACGGTTCGAAATCGGTGACCATCGAAAATATCACCGAGGCTTACGACATGGCAAGCCATGGCAACGGATTCAATGAGGAATTTGTAATCGATGCCCCGACTTCCAAGCTCATGGAGGATTATCTTTACATCACCGACATGCTCCACACCGACCTGCACGAGTGTCTGGGACACGCCTCCGGCAAATTGCTCCCCGGAGTTGACGGTGACGCGCTAAAGGAGAATGGATCAGCACTTGAGGAAGCACGTGCCGACCTCTTCGCACTCTACTACCTGGCCGACCCCAAACTGCTTGAACTCGGCATACTCGACAATCCCAACGCATATCAGGCCGAGTATTACAAGTACATGCTCAATGGCCTTATGACACAGCTCAACCGTATCGAGCCGGGTGCGGACATAGAAGAGGCACATATGCGCAACCGTCAGCTTGTGGCCGGCTGGGCACTCAAGAATGGTAAGAAAAAAGCCAAAGGTGGCAAAGATGTGGTGGAACTCGTGAAGAAAGGTGGTAAGACTTACGTTAAAATCAACGACTATCCCGCACTCCGCCAGCTTTTCGCAACACTGCTCGCAGAGATACAGCGCATCAAGAGCGAAGGTGACTACAAGGCCGGCAACGATCTGATTCAGAAATATGCTGTCAAGGTAGATCCCAAGCTCCACAAGGAGGTGCTCGACCGCTTCTCCAAGCTCGACATCCCCCCATACAGAGGTTTCATCAACCCGCTCTACACTCCTGTGCTCAACGAAAAGGGAGAAATCGAGGATGTAACAATCAGCTGGCCCGAAAGCTACACTGAGCAGATGCTCCGCCTGAGCCGCGACTACTCACCCTTGACTAAGAAAGGTTGCAAGAAATAATGACATAGGCATTGTAGATTATGCAAGCCATAAAGAAACTGTTTTATACTTATCGCAACGGCGTAGTGGCAGAGTCACTGCGCCGTTACGGCATTCCGCACAAGGTGATATTCGGGCTTCAGGTGCCACAAGTGCAACAGATTGCACAACAACTGACATTCGACACATCCGCTGCATGCCGCGAGATGGCAGACCGTCTATGGGAAGACCGCGAGGTGCGCGAGTCAAGGATACTTGCCTGCTATCTGTTCGACCCGTCATCAATACATCTTGACGAAGCATTGGCACTTGCCTGTGACACACGCACGCAAGAAGAGGCGGATATGCTTGCCTTCCGATTGCTGAAGCGGATGCCGCAGGCAGTTGAGCTGCTTAAAAGGCTCGACGCACTTGCCGTTGGAGAAAACCTCGAAGCTGAATCTGCTCGAAGATCGGCCTCTTCGCTTCGTAATCATCTTAGCTGAAATCGAAATAAAAGCAAGATTCATAATCGAACTCAAACTATAGGTAGCCTTTCCGTAATCATGGGAAGGCTATTTTAGTTATTTTAAGATTCATGTTTGAGCAAAACAGGCATACTATTTGTTATTTATGACGATAGAATAACAAAACATATATAACCATGAT
>CAJUIJ010000165.1 GCA_910586175.1 uncultured Muribaculaceae bacterium
CATATTTACCTTGACGCAAACCAAGCTGCATCGCGAACTGGGGGAGAGGAGACTCCGTCGACGACTACAATGCTAATAAGTGGGGAGCGAGTCGCGGTAGGTGCGACGCATTATCTCTGCGGCCACTGCGCTGCGGTAGTGCGTGCGGTCGTAGAAGTTGCCCGGTGTGTGGCGCATTGATTCCAGTTCGGCGCTGTAGTCATACACCCTTTCCGGTCCGAATATTGCTTTAAGCATTCTCAAAGCCTCTTTGTCAGTATACTTGCCGTCGAGACTCGGACCGATTACAACCCTGTAGTCAGTTCCCTCTCTTGCAAGTAAGGCTGCTATATGGATTGCATCCTCCATACTGCACGGTCTGATTTTTCTTTTCAACTCCGCAGGCTTCTCCTCAAGAAATTTTGTGTGTCCGTAACGCTGCATATATTCCAGAGGATTGTTGTCAAGTTCGTGGTCGGCTTCAGGATGGTATTCCTCATTGCGAAGCATATCCATGCGTGTAGTTACGGTGTCGAGCAGAACCCTTGCGCCAATCATGACCGGCTTTCCTACTACATTTGATGCGATGTAATTGCGCATGAACTCCCGATTGTAAAAACTCTTCAACATAAACCAATGGTAACCAAGTCTGCTCCTGTCGGGGTCAATCTTCCAATGGTCGATAAACGAAGGCGCTTCTATATCATAAAACGATAATATGTCCGGTGCTAAAACTATCAGCGCATTCTTGATATGGGCGCCGCGCCTTACCACATACTCCATCTTAAGCCGCATGGAATGCAGCGTCTCTGACGATGAATCAAGATGGATGCCACTCGAACCTTCAGGCAAGTAACGCATCCACTCGTCAAGCCTGTAGTACTTGCTGAGCGACGAGCCAAAGATGAAGGAATCATAGTGCAGCGAGTCAAAATTGCGGTCGAAATTGTCAATTACCAGCACTCCCTTATTCACTCCGGGGCTGATGCGACCGTCGGGATAGTAGTCATCATAATCACGCACCACCTTGAAAGGGTCGACAAGCAAGTATGCGCCCGCAAGCAGTGCAACCGGAGGGAGCGCCGCCAATGCCAATTTCTTTATGAAGCGTGTCACTTGACTCATTTCTTGCATATAAAAAGATCAGAACTGAAAGTATATGAATGGCATCTCAGAATATCCGCTCGTTAGCACCAATATTATACAGAGCCAATATAATCCATAACGCATCCAACCGCTTTGTGGCATTCGCTCCATGGGGAAATAGAGTCGGCGCGCCCTCCATTCCAATGCAAACATTATCGCAATGAATGCCCAAATATAGTTGCGGGCCACAAAAATAGAGGCAGGCTCATAAGCAAGTGAGGTGAACACAGCTGTAGCTGCAAGTACAGCAAAGCCCCATCGTGTCATAAGCCTTAAGCGTGCCCCAAACTTTCGCCAAGCAATGATCATGCCGGTAGCCAACACCGCTGATACTGCAAGCGGCAAAGCGCATCGAGCTATGATGCTTGCAGCTTCCATAATGCTCGGGCTCACAAACAGCACCCAACCTATCGCTGTCACAAACAGTGTGACCGGTATACTGTATGAACGAACTGCTGTTTCCGTTTTACGTGTTCCGATAATGCGGTATGCCACCATTAGAATGCCCCAGTATATACCCCATGCCACAAAGTGCATCTTTGCGCCATGCCAGAGACCGGATAGAAGGAATACTGTAAAGATATTAAGGAACGTCCGCACGTTGCCTCTGCGCGACCCCCCGAGAGGAATATATACATAATCTCTGAACCATGACATCAGCGACATGTTCCAACGTCGCCAGAACTCGCGGATGTCGGTGGCAAAATAAGGGTAGCGGAAATTCTCGCAAAGTCTTATGCCGAGACATTTCGCTGCTCCTATCGCAATGTCGCAATAACCGGAAAAATCACAATATATCTGCACGCTAAATAATATCGTGGTCAGTGTAGCCGCAATTGCCGATGACGATGCTGACGGCATGTAATGACTCACCATGGCTCCGCAAGGATCTGCTATCACCACCTTTTTGAGCAGTCCCCACAAGATGCGCCGAAGGCCCTGCACCTGGTCGTCATATCGCCACTCCGCCGCTCTCTTGAACTGCGGCAGTAACGATGAAGCTTTCTCTATCGGGCCGGCAACCAACTGCGGGAAGAAGCTGACAAACAGCGCAAAGTTTACATAATTGCTCTCTGCGTTGACTCTTCTCTTATATACATCAACAGCATATCCGATAAGTTGAAAAGTGAAAAATGATACCCCTACAGGCACGATGATGCCGAGCACCGGCAAGCTGAGATCAGGAAAGAACAATCCGGCCACGCGCACGAATTGTGCGCTGAAGAAGTCAAGATATTTGAATGTGACCAACATTGCCACATTGAAGCAGACGCTTATGGCTGTCCATAGCCTGCTGCGACCACGCTCCGTGGCGAGTGCCAACAGATATGTCACAGTGATGCTCGAAAGAATAAGAGAGATGAAGCGCCAGTCCCACCATCCGTAGAAGAAAAGGCTGCCGGCAAGCAGAAACATGTTCCTCGCCCGATGACCGAAACGGTTCAGCCACCAGTAGCACACATATATACATGTGAAAAATAAGAAGAATGCGAGCGAATGAAAATTCATTGTGAAGGTGATGCAGGGAGTATCCGGCAACTGTTTCTGCCTATTTGTGAATGCAAATTTAATAAAAAATATGCCAATCCGGATTTTTTTGATTATTTTTGCTTATAATTTGAACACACTTAGATGAGTATAATAGTAGATTACAATAAAGTGGAGGTGGATCGTGCGGAGCGTATGGTGCTCCATGATGTCACTTTCCGCATAGAGGAGGGGGAGTTCTGCTACCTTGTGGGCAGAGTGGGTAGCGGCAAGAGTTCGCTCATGAAGACCATGTATGCCGATGTGCCGGTATCGCAAGGCGAAAAGGCAGAGGTGCTCGGCTTTGACCTTATCGGCATAAAGAAAAAGCAGGTGCCTTATCTTCGGCGTGCCATGGGCATAGTGTTTCAGGACTTCCAGCTCCTTCAGGACCGTTCGGCTGTCGACAACTTGCGCTTTGTGCTGAAAGCCACAGGCTGGAAATCGAAAGATGAGATGGAGCAGCGCATCGAGGAAGTCCTGAAAGCAGTGGGCATGGAAAACAAGGGCTATAAGATGCCCCATGAGTTGAGCGGTGGTGAGCAACAGCGCATAGTCATAGCTCGCGCATTGCTCAATAGCCCCAAGCTTATATTGGCTGACGAGCCTACCGGAAACCTCGACCCGCAGACAGGCTACAATATAGTGAAACTGCTGCATCAGCTCGCCGACAACGGCACAGCAATACTGATGGCCACGCACAATCTCCAGATGGTAGAGGATTTTCCAGCCCGTGTGCTCCGATGCGAAGACAAAAAACTCATCGACGCGTAACGCAATTAATCTAAAATAATCCTCCAAAGTCATAATAATATGAGAAGACCGAAAGCTCTTAAAAAGATTGTAGATATAATAAGAAAAGTTGCTCCCAAGGCTGAGATCATTTTATTTGGGTCGGAGGCAAGGGGGGAAGCGCGTCCGGACTCTGATTTTGATATTTTGATTTTGGAAGATACTGAGTCAATTTCCTTGTCAAGAGCAAAGGAGATTACCGATCCTCTATTTATGTTAGCTTATGATGAGGGAATCGAAGTTCAGCCAATTCTTCGTACCAAACATGAATGGGAAAACCGCCCATGTGTAACACCGTTCTATAACAATGTAATGACCGATGGAATACGCTTATGAATATGACTCCAAATATGACCCAATTGATTGAGTATAGGCTTAAAAGGTCAAAGGAAACTTATAAGGATGCAGAATTGCTGATAAATGGAGGTAGTTATATTTCCGGTGTCAACAGAATTTATTATGCATGCTTCTACAGTGTTCTTGCATATCTCCATAAAATTAATGTTTCTGCGAGAACGCATGAGGGTGTTAAAGCCATGTTTGGTCTTCATCTGGTGAAAACCGGAAAAATAGAAAAGGAATTTGCAGCCTTTTATTCAAGGGTTTTGTCAAAGAGGATTAGTGGAGACTATGATGAGTTTGAGAAAATCTCTGAGTTGGAGGCAAGGGATTTTTTGACTGAAGCAGAAAAGTTTATAAATAAAATCGAAGAAGTTGTGCGCGATTGAGGGCATAACTTTTGTTTTATTGCGAAATTCGCATTATATTTGTGCCATAAAGTGTGGGCAAACCCCGTTTGTCACCACTTCTGCAATTGACATTTAACAACAAAATAAGCTAATACCACAAAAATTCGCTTAAAATGGCAGAAAAAAAAGAAAATTTGTTCGACATGTTCCCGCCAGTCTCCACCGAAGAGTGGATGGCGAAGATCACAGCCGACCTTAAGGGCGCACCGTTTGATAAGAAACTCGTGTGGCGCACCAACGAAGGCTTCAACGTGCAGCCTTTCTATCGTCGCGATGACATCAAGGATCTTCCGGCCCTCGGCACATTGCCCGGTGAATTCCCCTATTTGCGCGGCACCCGCGACAACAATGACTGGCTCGTGCGCCAGGAAGTGATTGGCGATACCGCAGCCGAACTCAACGACCACGCTCTCCATATCCTCAACCGTGGTGTGGAGTCGGTCGGCATAAAGCTCGGCAAGGATGTAAAGGCTGCTGACCTCGCCACTGTGCTCAAGGGTATCGACCTCGCAAAGGTGGAAATCAACATCACATGCTGCCCCGGCTGCGCCGTGGAGGTGGCTACCGAACTTGTCAAACTCATAGAGGCTGCCGGCGCCGTTGACTCATTCCGCGGTTCCGTTGCCTACAACCCATTCAAGCGTCTTCTCCGTCATGGCCTCGAATTCCCCAAGGATGCCGTAGCCGAAGGTAAGGCTGTATATGAAGCTGTAAAGGGAGTCAAAGGACTTCGCTGCTTCCCCGTAGACAGTTTCCTCTTCAACAATGCCGGCGCTTACATCACTCAGGAGCTCGGCTATGCCCTCGCTTGGGGTGCCGAATGGCTCGACATGATGACAGAAGCCGGACTCACAGTCGATGAGGTGGCTTGTCGCATCAAGTTCAATATGGGCATTTCGTCCAATTATTTCATGGAACTTGCAAAGTTCCGCGCTGCCCGTATGCTTTGGGCTGAAATAGTGAAGGCTTACAATCCTGCTTGTGAATGCGCATGCAAGATGTGCGTGCACGCTGTCACAAGCGAGTTCAACCAGACTCTCTATGATTCTCACGTCAACCTGCTTCGCTCCATGACCGAGACCATGAGTGCGGCCCTCGCCGGAGTCGACTCTATCGAGACCCTCCCCTTCGACCGCTGCTACAAGCGTCCCGACGAGTTCAGCGAGCGCATCGCGCGCAACCAGCAGATTATGCTCCGCGAGGAGTCGCACCTCGACAAGGTGGTCGACCCTGCCGGCGGTTCCTATTATATCGAGACTCTCACCGCTTCTATCGCTGCCCAGGCATGGAAGGTATTCAATGAAGTGGAAGATAATGGCGGTTTCGCAGCGATGCTCCGCAAGGGTGAAATCCAGGGCAAAGTGAACGAAAGCGG
>CAJUIJ010000166.1 GCA_910586175.1 uncultured Muribaculaceae bacterium
ACGGTCGATGATGATGTCGAGGTGAAGCTCACCCATACCGCTGATCACGGTCTGGCCGGTCTCCTCGTTGGTCTCCACACGGAAGGTCGGGTCTTCCTCAGCAAGCTTCTGCAAGCCGACACCGAGGCGGTCGAGGTCCTTCTGAGTCTTGGGCTCCACAGCGATACCAATCACAGGATCGGGGAACTCCATAGCCTCAAGCACGATGGGATGGTTCTCATCGCAGAGAGTATCGCCGGTGCGGATATCCTTGAAGCCGACACCTGCGCCTATATCGCCGCAGCTGATCTGCTCCATGGGGTTCTGCTTGTTAGAGTGCATCTGGAAGAGGCGAGACACACGCTCCTTCTTGCCCGAACGAGTGTTGAGCACGTAAGAACCTGCATCGATATTACCGGAGTATACGCGGAAGAAGCAGAGACGGCCCACATAGGGGTCAGTTGCGATCTTGAACGCGAGGGCTGACATCGGCGCCTCGGGGCTCGGTTCGCGTGTCTCCACAGCTTCAGGGTCACCGGGAAGGCTTCCTTCCACAGCACCTGCATCCTCGGGAGAGGGGAGGTAAGCACAGACTGCGTCGAGAAGAGTCTGCACACCCTTGTTCTTGAAAGACGAACCGCAGAGCATGGGATTGATCGCCATAGCGAGAGTACCCTTGCGGATAGCTGCGCGCACCTCATCTTCAGTGATAGTGCTGGGGTCGTCGAAATATTTTTCCATGAGAGCCTCGTCGAGTTCGGCCAGAGTCTCGAGCATCTTGTCGTGATACTCCTCAGCCTCGTCGCGCAGAGATGCGGGGATTTCCTCCACAGTATACTCGGCGCCCATAGTCTCATCGTGCCAGAAGATAGCCTTCATCTGGACGAGGTCAACCACGCCCTTGAAAGTTTCCTCCGCACCGATAGGAATTTGGATGGGAAGAGGATTGGCGCCGAGCACATCGCGGAGCTGGCGCACCACTTCGAAGAAGTTTGCACCCGAACGGTCCATCTTGTTGACGTAGCCGATACGGGGCACATTATATTTGTCAGCCTGACGCCACACAGTCTCAGACTGGGGTTCCACGCCACCTACGGCACAGAAAGTAGCCACGGCGCCGTCGAGCACACGGAGTGAACGTTCCACCTCCACGGTGAAGTCAACGTGTCCCGGAGTGTCAATCAGGTTGATTTTGAACTTATTGTCAGCGTAAGTCCAGAAGCAAGTTGTAGCGGCAGAAGTAATAGTGATACCGCGTTCCTGCTCCTGCTCCATCCAGTCCATGGTAGCGGCGCCATCGTGCACCTCACCGATGCGGTGGGTCTTGCCGGTATAGAAAAGGATACGCTCGGAAGTTGTGGTCTTACCGGCATCGATGTGGGCCATGATGCCGATGTTTCTTGTGAGGTTAAGATTTTCGTGCTTTGCCATTTTCTAAATCAATTTAAAATCTGAAGTGAGCGAAAGCGCGGTTAGCCTCGGCCATGCGGTGCATGTCCTCCTTACGCTTGAAGGCACCACCCTGATCGTTGAATGCGTCCACGATCTCGGCAGCGAGCTTGTCGGCCATCGTCTTGCCGCCGCGCTTGCGAGCGAAGTTGATAAGATTTTTCATTGATATAGATTCCTTGCGGTCGCCGCGAATCTCAGTCGGCACCTGGAAGGTGGCTCCACCGATACGGCGAGACTTTACCTCCACCTGGGGAGTCACATTCTCGAGAGCCTGCTTCCAGATCTCGAGGGCGCTCTTCTCCTCGTTGGGCATTTTAGCCTTCACGGTCTCGAGCGCGGTGTAGAAGATAGTGTAAGCGGCGTTCTTCTTACCGTCGTACATGAGGTGGTTCACAAACTTAGTGACCTTCACATCGTGGAAAACGGGATCCGGGAGGATCACCCTTTTCTTTGGTTTAGCTTTTCTCATTTTGAGCTTGAAGTGTTTAATTGTTTTGATTTGGTTGGTACGTTGAGCCGTTGACTTCCCTCTCAAGCGAGGAGGTTATGATCTTCAACCGCAATGGTTTACTTCACGGCAGGAAATATCCCGTCCGTCGTCTCACGCTCTTGTCTTCAACCCGGCACTCTTGCCCGGTTTACTCAACCTGCAGCCATCCAATGAATCAAAAACGTTTTGAGGAATTTGATTTGTAGTAAGAGGGCAGATGTTATTTCTTTGCTGCCTTGGGGCGTTTTGCACCGTATTTCGAACGACGCTGAGTGCGGCCCTGCACGCCGGCTGTATCGAGTGTGCCGCGCACGATGTGATAACGCACACCGGGGAGGTCCTTGACACGTCCGCCGCGAACCATCACGATCGAGTGCTCCTGGAGGTTGTGTCCCTCTCCCGGAATGTAGCTGTTCACTTCCTTACCGTTGGTGAGGCGAACACGCGCCACCTTACGCATTGCGGAGTTAGGCTTTTTAGGAGTGGTGGTGTACACGCGGACGCATACTCCACGACGCTGCGGACACGAATCCAGGGCAGGCGATTTGCTCTTGTCTTTCAAAACAGTCCGCCCTTTTCTTACGAGTTGCTGAATTGTTGGCATTCTTGTTTAGTTTTGTTTATCTCTTTTTTTGGTTATTATCTCATTTCATATCAAGCACACACATACCATACATGTAAGCACACTAAACAATTGCCACACAATTGTTTAGCACGCCCATGAAGGCATCTGCGCCTTGATTTGCGGTGCAAAGTTAATAAAAATCAACGTCTTACGCAAGTCTTTTAACTAAAAAAGTTGGCCATACGACCAACTTTTTCAGTTTTTTAGTTTTTCTTACGATAGTGTTAATGCTTTTTCAACCCAATTGACCTTTGCAACCAAGAACCTCAAGGACTTTAAGGACTTTAAGGTCTTTAAGGTCTTTAAGGTCTTTAAGGACTTTAAGGACTTTAAGGACCTTAAGGACTTTAGGGTCTTTGAGGACTTTGAGGACTTTGAGGACTTTAAGGTCTTTTAAGGACTTAGGCAATCGGTCAGCGCACATGCACTTTTGCAGCCTTTCCGGCACCGGGAAGAATCACTACATATACACCGGGAGCCTGCACCCTTACATGGCCCACACCTTCGGCAACCAAAGCCCCTGCCAGGTCATACACTCTAAGACTTACATCTTTCTGCACATTGATATCCTGACCCTCAACCGACACCCAGACATCAGCAGCACTGTCGTCAGCTATGCCATAAACACCAGTCGGGGTCTTGGCTAACACAGGCTCGCCTTGAATCGCCTCAGACTCATTGAGTTGGTCAATCATTGTTATAGTATAATGATAGGTTTCACCCTCAGTCAAGCCTCCTACCACTACTTGCGACGCAGAACCGACATTGCGGTTGTGAAAGCCCGGCACGTACACCACATCCGCGTCATTAAGCAAGCCCACTGCCCGCATGACACCGGAGTCTGTACCTTCGCGGCTCTCCACATCAGGCATTGTGTACACACTCACCACAGCCTCGCAGCCTTCGCGTGGCTCCCATTCGATAGTGAAATTATCACCATATACATCTTTTGCCTGCACACCCTCAGCCGATGCCACAATGCCGTTGGGACTCCCCCCTAAGACATCAAAATAGATGAAACCGTCAGTCTCGGTGATATTTGTGATAGGATAATCGAGCTTAACGCCGCTCCAAGTCTTAAGAGCGGGAAGAGACTCGCCCGTAAACTCTGTATTACCCGAAGTGCCAGGGAAAGAGTCTCCGCTGCGCGAAGCTTCCGTGCGCGTGTTATCGGCCTCAACCAAGTCTACATACTGGTGTGAAGCAGTGTTGTTTACGACATTTCTACGCCATATGTTCTCACTATAGTCAACATGCCATACGAGCATGCCGTGACCGGGGATAAATTTATCCCAGCCATGCTTCTGGCGGTTTTCGAGGAGGAAGAACTCCTTGTCGCGCGAGGTGGGGATTATGGCACAGACATTCTCCGAAATTACCGGCAAACGTGCTGACACCGGCTCCTTAACCACCCTGGGTTTAATCCAACCGAGCGCATATCGTTCGAATGCACTGTAGTTTGGAGGTGTCATGCCATCATTGTTGTATGGCCCGTAGTCGAGCACGGACCATTCTCCAGGGGTAAATGAAGAAGTATAGCTGGTGGCATACAAGTCCGGAAGCCCCATGGTGTGGCTGAACTCGTGCACGAATGTGCCGATGCCGTCGGGGCGCCCGGGATCGCCGGCCACAACGTTGCCATATCGGTCATAATTGAAATTCCATTCGTTGGAACAGGTATAGTTCTCCAAGCGCTTGCCATCATATGTCACTTCCGAAGCCCTTAGACCTGCGGCGCTCATGGTCCATGAATGTGGCCACACGTCATTGGCTATCCCGCTGCTGGCCTCGCCGGTGCCGGCATAAAACACGAACACATTGTCTATCAAGCCATCATTATTTGTATCGTAGACAGAAAAATCAACCTCATCATCGAGCTGGTCACAAGCCTCTTTTGCCATAAGGTGCGGACGCAGGTCATCGCCCGAATAATTGTTGCCTCCGTAATATGCCTGATTTTTAGATAGCGTCACCGGTCCGAGCACATCAAATTGTGGCAGGAAAGTGTTACCGGAGTTCTCGCGGAAGTATTGGGCAGCAGAACCCGTAGCGCCATAGTCGGCAAAGCCCTCCTCATTGAGCATACGGGTGAAATAGTCTTTAGCATCTACTGCATATGTATCATTAAACTTAACATCCTGATATTCCACCAACAACACCAAAGCGCGACGTTCTCCGTAAGCCGGGAACGGCGTACCGGGGAACAGCCCGTAACCCTGTTCGTATAGCGGCGAGTCGAAGAGAGAATTGCCTGACGACTTAGCAGATGATTTGCGTGCAACTTCACCTATGGCCATAGCCTCGTTCATGCGCATGCGCCTCTCCGACTTTGCGGCACGATCTGATATGCGCTGCTCCAAGGTCTTCATATCCACACGCTGCACGAAAGCCTTAGCCTCCGCCGAACGGAGATCGGGCTGAGAGGCAACAATGCCGGAATTGACCACGTCGCCATCAGCAGTGATGTCAGAATAGTAAAAATATCCATCCTGTTGCACCAGCGGATAGCCATCCTCGGTGAAATACTGATGGAAAGACTCGTCGCCCACAAGCCGCACTTTGACTACGGATCCATCGGGCATCATGACCGATCTCAGACCCGGCCGCGCAGGCACTGCCAGTGCCTGAAAGCCGACGGCCGCAACCATAGCCAGCCCCATCATAGTTACACTTCTCTTCATAAAAAGCCGATTAGAGTTAATTGATAAGTTGTTATAGTGCCGTTTCAAAGGTTCAAGACCTTCCCCCAGCATGGTGTCTTTCATGGTATCTCAAACACATGGTGCTTGCAAACATCATGCACTGCAGACATGCAAATATATATAT
>CAJUIJ010000167.1 GCA_910586175.1 uncultured Muribaculaceae bacterium
TTAAAAAGATAACAAAAAATGCTAAAAAAGTTTTAAAAATTTTAAATCAATGTTTGTTTTTTTTATTATGTGCTTGAAATTTGTTTGGCGATATATACTTATCATACTTACTGCACCCATCACAATCAAGGCAAGGCATAGGGGCTTGATTCATTTCCGATAAAGAGCCTGTCTCATAAAAATTGGCCTTTAAGAGTATGTTTGAATTCAAACAAATTCTAACTTGCGTCACTAAATAGATGATGCAAGATAGACTCTCCGTTACCGTATGGAAACTCGATAAAAAGCAGGCATAGCATTAGCAATATGCAAATTACGGTGATGATTACATAACCCCATCTAACTAATTCGTTCGGCTTGTCGTCAAGCAATTTACGTACCTTATCCGATCTTAGTTCTATCTTGTCATGATTGTCTTTTTCATTTATAAGAGTATCCTTCTTTTTCATGCTTTGAAGTTTTATTATTGCATTGAGAATTAACTTTAGCTTAATGAAGTGCAAAGCTAATTTCCTAACTCCAATTGGTTTTTTACGAGGTTGAAATAGCAGCCTCGAAGTGCAATCAAATCATCGTGATTGCCGGTTTCCACAATTCTTCCCTTATCAATGACGATTATATTGTCCGCATTCTTTACAGTTGATAGTCTGTGTGCCACAATTATCACTGTCTTGCCTGTGTAGAAACGTTCAAGATTCGCTACGATATCACGTTCATTTTTAGCATCGAGCGAATTGGTGGCTTCGTCTAAAAATATAAAGTCCGGATTCTTATATACCGCACGTGCAATCAGAATCCTCTGCTTTTGGCCTTGGCTCAATCCGGTGCCATCGCGTCCCACCTTGGTGTTGTATTTGAGTGGCAACGATTGCACATATTCATGTATACATGCGATGCGGGCGGCTTGTTCGAGTCTTTCAACATCGATTTCTCCATCGCCCACGGCAATATTGCGTGCTATTGACTCCGAAAATATTACCCCATCTTGCATCACTACGCCACATTGCCTGCGCCACCATTTCAGATTATAACTGTCAATGGGATTTCCGGCTATGTTGATGCTCCCGCTCGCAGCGGGATAATAACCCAACATGAGTTTGATGAGGGTTGTCTTGCCACAACCGCTTGCCCCCACTATGGCTGTAACTTTTCCAGCCTGAATGTTGAGTGATACATCATGGAGAGTGTCGGTAAGTGCATGCTTGTCATATTTAAAACATACATTGCTGAGTGATATTGATTTGTCAGCGGAAAACAGCTTCAAGTTATTCGATTTTTTCTCTTCGTTGTCTGCTTCATGAATTTCATTGATTCGCTCGAGCGATATTCTAACATCTTGAAGTGAATATATGAAAGCCATAAGTTGCTCTACCGGTGAGTTAAGTTGCCCCACTATATACTGAATGGCGAGCATCGTGCCAAGGGTGATGTTGCCGTCAATTACAGCCATTGCGGCGAATACTGTAATAAGGATGTTCTTAACCTCGTTTATAAAGATACTTCCCGCCTCCTGTGTTTGCTGGAGTTTCAATGACTTTAATTGCACATCGAATAGGTCTGCTTGGGTATCCTCCCATTCCCAGCGTCGCCTTTGCTCGCAATCCTGAAGCTTTATTTCTTGCATGGAGGTGACCAATTGCACGGTGCGGTTTTGGTTGATGGCTTGCTGCTCAAACAGTGCGTAGTCGAGCACCTTGCGCCGTCGCAAGAATCGTGTAATCCATAATGCATACACTATACTTCCGATAAGAAACACTGAAAAAATAAGGGGGCTGTAAATGAAAAGTACTACTCCGAAGACTATGAACGAGAGCATAGTGAACATGATACCCAACACTTGATTGGTCAAAAATGACTGTACTCGCGAATGGTCACCGATGCGTTGCAGCAGGTCTCCCATCAGTTTTGTGTCGAAAAACGACATGGGCAACTTCATCAGCTTGATGAAGAAATCGGACACCAACGATATGTTGATGCGCATCGAAATGTGCATAAGGAGCCAACGCCTTACAAAGTCAGTGGCGGTGCGTCCCAATACAATCATCAGTTCACCAAGCAGAATCAGCCATATGAGTTTCACATCTTGGTGCCTTATGCCGATATCGACTATCCATTGGGTCAGGAACGGCATGATAAGTTGAAGCACACATCCCAAGAGCAAGCCGAGCAAGATTTGCAGGAAATAGCGTTTATATTGTAATATGTAGTGCCACAGAAATCTGAACGACCTGCTTTCTCCACAGTTGGAAGTGTCTTTCAGATAAAAGTTGTCGGTGGGTTCCAAACACATGGCCACTCCCTTGTCTGCTTCGTCACTGCGTGTGGATATCCAATGTTTTTCCAATTCCTCTGCTGTGCATTTATATTTACCCTTCCCTGGATCGGCAATCCTGAATCGTGTGCCATTACGCTCAACTTTATATAGCACTACGAAATGGTTCTGATTCCAATGTAGAATGCAGGGGAGAGGTATGTCGCAAAGAGTGTTGACTGTCATTTTGCCGGCAGCCGAACGAAAACCGAGTTCATCAGCCAAATCTCCAATCGCCTTAAGTGAAACCCCCTCTTTTGAAGCATGGCAATAGCTTTCCAACCTTTTGATTGAAACCTGCTTGCCGTAATGACGGCAAATCATGCTCATGCAAGCAACCCCGCACTGCATGCCGTCGTGCTGCCTTACGAATGGGAACTTATCCATTTGTCAGTTATTATGGTAGGATGTCGCTTTCCGGCACATTTGCAAATCCTCACAAGTCCTACATAGTCTCGAAAAGTGTATGTGTTTTGCCCTTTGCTCATGGCTTTTCATCATTGCTTAGCTGATAATTGCGATAGTTGCAGGCATGGGGCATCGGGATGCTCGGCGCGGTATGCGTCAACTATGTCGAGCACGTCGTCGCCTATGCGCTTCACGATGGCCGGCCCTATGGTGGGAAGCATCAGCAACTCATCATACGACACAGGCAGATAATTCGAAATGAACATCAGCGTGCGTGTATGACATATCTGAAAAGCTGCCTTGCCCTCAGCCTCGCTTCTTTCTTTTCGCCATGTCTTGAGCTGCCGCAGAAGCTCCGGATTAATGTTGTCTTCCGAATTATCAGCAGTTTTTGAGGTCTGCACTCGTGCAGATTTCTGCTTTTTGCCACGCTTGAATGCACCCTGCGCCTTTATGTCGAGATAACGGTCCACATCGAAATCCTCATCCTTGAAAGTCTCAAGAAGCGTCTTGCGGATGTCGGTCACACCCTCGAGCAGTTCCATCCTCTCCCTGAGCTTCATCGCCACATTGCGGTTGTCATGGTCGGAGGGCATCGCCTCGGTCAAGTCTATAAGGGTGTTGAGCTGTTGCAAGAAATAATTGGAGGCATCCTTGATGCGCTTAAGAAGTTGTGCAGTTTGCCCCGACATGTATAGCTGATGAAGCTGCACGGCGAAGCGATCTCCTACGCTTATCAGCTGCTCGCGCATGCGCAAAGTGTTCATCGCATATTCCTGCACCAGAGTAGGGTAGAGGCGTATGAAATTCTCATCATATATACGGCTCACACCCTCCACGGCATTGAATATGGTGCGGAAATTAAACATGCCGGCAGCAATGCTGAGACGGTAGGCCGACACCATCGACTCCACCTTGTCGCTGTCGAGTCCGTTGGTTGCGTGGCAACGAATAAACTCGCTAACGGTCAAATCGTTGATGATGGCGTTGGGGGGGAGCGGTCGCTCCAATACCATCCCCTCGAGTGTGCGGCAACGCGAGAGCGCCACATATGTCTGGCCATGGCTGAACGATGCCGAGGCATCGATGATGGCACGGTCGAAAGTGAGACCCTGGCTCTTGTGTATCGTGATAGACCATGCCAACTTAAGCGGAATCTGGCAGAAAACACCATCTGTTTTCTCATTGATTTCGTTGGTCTCCTCATTTACCACAAACTTTGTGTTCTCCCATTCCACCGGCTCCACGTTGATAGGGTCTGAGCCGTCGTCGGGTGTCACCACGAGACCTTCGTCATCGATGGTTGTCACCTTGCCCATCATGCCGTTATAGTATCTGCGGTCCATTCCCGTATCATTCTTTATGAACATCACCTGCGCACCCTCCTTGAGGGTCAGCTTCAAGTCGGCCGGATAAGATGATGCCGGGAAGTTACCGCTCACCTTGGCCTCAAACTCATGGGCTTCCCCCTGCAACGCCGCGAGGCGACGGTCATTCACCATATTGGCAAGGTGATTGTGAGTTGTGAGCCTTACATAGCCCTCGGAATCGTCAGGATTGAAGCCCGGCACGTAACGTTCGTTGAGCCGCCTAAGCACCTCCGAATCAGCCCGGTTGTCGCGCACCGCATTGAGCAGGTCGAGAAAGTTAGAGTCGCTCTGACGGTATACCTTCGAAAGTTCTATGGTGACATAGTCGAGTTGCTGCAAGGCATGGCTGTCAAAAAAATATGGTGAGCGGTAATTGGCCTCGAGAAGTTGCCGCTCATGTTCAACCACCACCGGCGGCAACTGCTGCAGGTCTCCTATGAGGAGCAGCTGCACGCCTCCAAAGGGGAGGGTGCGGTCGCGATAACGGCGAAGCACGCTGTCGACTGCATCAAGCAAGTCTGACCTCACCATCGACACCTCGTCGATAACCAAGAGGTCGAGTCCGCGGATTATCCTGATTTTCTCCTTGCTGAATGCCACGCGTCCCTTGCCCTCTCGCTTCATCCCGGGTATATACACCCCGAAATCGAGCTGAAAGAATGAATGCAGCGTCACCCCTCCGGCATTTATCGCAGCTATGCCGGTAGGTGCGCATACCACCATGCGCTTACGGCTCGAAGTTCGCAAATTGCGCAGAAATGTGGTCTTTCCCGTGCCGGCCTTCCCTGTAAGAAACAGGCTTGCTCCTGTCTGCTCGATTATCTTGCGTGCGAGTTCTATATCGTTATTGCTCTCCATATTGCAGCTCTCTGTATTGTCTGTGTGATCTTTTGCTTCCCCCCTGTATGTTAAAATTCAAACATAACTTTAGTCCGGTTATCTCTCAAACTTACAAATAAAGCTAAAAATACTTAATTATGCAAATCTGCTGTTGTGAATATATTTTTTTAAACACTTAATGAGAAATTAACAATTGAATTAACATTAATTAACATGATATATAATATTATTTGTGATAAATAGTTTAATTTTGTCACTGAATTATGTTTTTATGTGGCGAAAATATATATACTCGATGTTGAATGTTATTAAAATTATTCAAATTATAATATCTTTTATCAATCTGAGTCGCGTAGTTTTTGTGCATAAAATATTCATATTAAACATAAATTAATAAAAATAATATAAT
>CAJUIJ010000168.1 GCA_910586175.1 uncultured Muribaculaceae bacterium
TCGGGGCAAGAATATGCCGATGAAGAATATACCAGTGATGAGCCATGGCCTTTCCTGGGCGTTTTTTTTCCAGTACATCCACATGAGCAGCCCGAAGAGCAGGAAGTAGCAGAGCGCCTCATAGATCTGTGTGGGATGTGCGGGCATTGCCTCGCCGTTGCGCACGAACAAGAATCCCCATGGCAGGTCAGTGGGGCCACCATAGATCTCGCTGTTCATCAGGTTGCCGAGTCTTATCAGTCCACCCACGAGGGCTATTGGCACCACTATCTTGTCGAAAATCCATGATGCAGGCTTTTTGCTGACTATCCAACTCCACATGAACAGGGCGATGATGATTGCGATGGTGCCGCCGTGGCTGGCCAGACCGCCCTCCCATATCATCAGGATTTTCTCGGGGTGCATGGAGTAGTAGTCCCATTCGTAGAAGAACACATGGCCGAGCCTCGCGCCGATGATGGTGGCCACCACCACATATCCGAGCAGCGAGCCGAGCCATTTCTCAGGTGCGCCTTCATGCTTGAACATTTTCGCCACAATGGCGTAGCCCACGGTGAAACCGATGGCAAACGCCAGCCCGTACCATCTCACGGCTATCGGACCGAATGAGAATAGCACCGGGTCGGCGTTCCAAGTGATGTAGCTTAGCATTCGGCTCCTACTATTTCTGCAGTGTCGCTTGCGATGACGAGTTCCTCATCGGTGGGGATGACCACAACTGTTACCTTGGAGTCGGGTGCGGAAATCACCTTCTCCTCGCCGCGCACCTTGTTGGCCTCGTCGTCGATTTTCACTCCGAGATAGCCGAGGTGGTCGCAGAGCCACTTGCGGGTGCCCCACTGGTTTTCACCTACGCCACCGGTAAACACTATCGCGTCTACACCGTCGAGTACTGCCGCGTATGCACCGATGTACTTGAGTATGCGGTAGTTATACATGTCCATGGCGAGCTTTGCGCGTTCATCGCCATTCTCGATGCCGGCTTCGATGTCGCGCATGTCGTTGCTGATGCCGCTCACACCGAGCACGCCGCTCTGCTTCTGGATCATCTTTTCGAGTCCGTTGGCGTCAAGACCCATCTCCTTCATAAGATAGACGAGTGCTCCGGGGTCAACATCGCCCACGCGTGTGCCCATCATAAGGCCCTCGGTGGGGGTGAGGCCCATCGAAGTGTCGATGCTCTTGCCGTTAAGCACCGCTGTGATTGAGCCGCCGTTGCCGATGTGGCAGGTTATGAGCTTACTGTTTTGCGGGTCAAGGCCGAGATACTCACAGGCGCGTGCCGACACGTAGCGGTGGCTGGTGCCGTGGAAGCCGTAACGGCGCACTCCATATTTTTCGTAAGTTTCATACGGGAGGGCATACATGTAAGCCTGCGCGGGCATGGTCTGGTGGAAGGCTGTGTCGAATACGCCTACCTGTGGCACGCCGGGGAGAAGGTCGAGTATCGCCTCGATGCCGATGATATTGGCCGGGTTGTGAAGCGGGGCCACGGGGTAGCACTCCTTCACCTTCTCTATCACCTCAGGGGTGATGAGCACGGACTTGTTGAAGTATTCCATGCCATGCACCACGCGGTGGCCTACGGCATTGATTTCGTCGAGGCTGCGGATCACACCCGTTGCGGGGTCGGTGAGCACCTTGAATACCTGACGGATAGCCTCTTTGTGATCGGGCATAGAAACCTCGATTTTGGCCTTTGAGCCGTCGGGACGCTCGAACTTGATGAAAGAATCGGGGAGGCCGATTTTCTCCACGCCTCCGGCTGCGAGCACTTCGCTTGTGCAGCTGTCGAAGAGCTTATACTTCACGGAGCTGCTGCCGTTGTTTAATACTAATATGTTCATCTTAGTCGGTGATTGCCTGATTGCAGGTTACGATTATTGTATTGATGATGTCGTCGACGGTTGCTCCGCGCGAGAGGTCGTTGACCGGAGCCGCGAGACCTTGGAGTATCGGGCCTACCGCGCCGGCGCCGGCGAGGCGTTGCACGAGCTTATAGGCTATGTTGCCCACCTCAAGCGAGGGGAATATGAGAGTGTTGGCGTGTCCGGCCACCGGGCTGCCCGGGGCTTTCATCTGGCCCACTGCGGGCACTATGGCTGCATCGCTTTGCAATTCGCCGTCGATCAGCAGTTCGGGGTCCATATCATGGGCGAGCTTAGTGGCCTCGATTACCTTGTCGATGCGCTCATGGGTTGCTGAGCCCTTGGTGGAGAAGCTGCACATAGCCACGCGGGGCTCCAGGCCTGCGATGTCGCGGGTGGTGCGGGCGGTGGAAATGGCTATCTGGGCAAGTTCCTCTGCTGTGGGGTCAGGCACAACTGCGCAGTCGGCAAACACGAGCATGCCCTGGTCGCCAAACTGGCAATTCTCCGGCAGAAGCATAATGAAGGCACCGCTCACCACTGATATGCCGGGCTTGGTCTTCAGCACCTGGAATGCAGCGCGGAGCACATGCGAAGTGGGCGACAATGCGCCGGCCACCATGGCATCAGCATCGCCGGCCTTGATCATCAGGCAGCCGAGGTAGAGACCGTTGCGCACCTGCTCGCGGGCCTGCTCGATGGTCACACCCTTCTTGGCGCGGAGCTTCTGGAAAAGCTCTGCATATTTCTCTGTATACTCCACATCGTCGCTGTCTACGAATGATGCTTTCTCGATATGGGGCAATCCCAACTCAAAAGCCTTGGCAAGGATTTCCTCCTTGCGGCCGATGAAGGTGACATTGGCAATGCCGTCGCCTATGACACGGTTGGCAGCCTGGAGTGTGCGGGGCTCGAGTGATTCGGGAAGCACGAGACGGCGCGGATTCTCTTGCGCACGACGTGTAAGTCTTTCAAATAGTTTCATAATTTTATGTATGTTTTATGGTAAGTAATGTTAGGGGTAAGGGCAGGCGCATCTGGTCTCCTCTCGCCGATTATTTGCAAATTTAGCAAAAATTTTTCGGTGTATGAATAAAAATTCCTAACTTTACACCATAAAACTTCAGGGCGTTCTTCCGCAGCAGCTTTTTTTATTAAAAATTGCACTGCCGTCTACAGCGCGGCGTCAGCTGAGCCATGGAGTCTTACGCATCATATGAGAGTTGTAAAGCGTCTATATCTCTTCATTTTGAAGAGTTTCCTGCCGTTGTTCGCGATGACATTCTTCATCGTGCTCTTCATCGTGCTCATGCAGTTCCTGTGGCGTTACATCGACGACCTGGTGGGCAAAGGCCTCTCTGTGGGGCTTCTCGGCGAACTCTTCTTCTACGCCGCTGTGAGCATGGTGCCGATGGCTCTGCCGCTCGCCATTTTGCTTGCGAGCCTGATGACATTCGGCAACCTCGGTGAGAAAAGCGAACTCACTGCCATCAAGGCCTCCGGTGTATCGCTCGTCAAGGCCATGAGCCCGCTCATAGTGCTTATCTCGCTCGTGGCGGTAGGTGCTTTCTTCTTCCAGAACGATGTGCTCCCGCGAGCGCAGGTGAAGATGTGGACCCTGCTCTTCTCGGCGCGGCAGAAAAGTCCCGAGCTTGAAATTCCGGAGGGGGCTTTCTACGACCAGATACCGGGTTACAGCCTCTACGTGAAGCATAAGAACCGCGACACGGGTATGCTTCACGATGTGATGATATATAATGTGCAGAAGGGAGGCGAGAATGCCACGATACTTGTGGCCGACTCCGCCCGGCTCGCTTTCACCAAAGACTCACGTTATCTTTACCTGCATCTCTTCCAGGGAGAGCAGTTTGAGAACCTGCGCGACCAGAAGGCCGGGAGTGCCAACGTGCCATTCCGTCGTGAATCGTTTCTCGACAAGGAGGTGCTGATAGCATTCGACAATAATTTCAACCGTCTCGACGAGGGGGGCATGCGAAGCCAATATGTGGGCAAGAACATGAAAGAGCTTCAGCAGTCGCTCGACTCGCTCAGCGTTCGCATAGACTCCATAGGCCGGGATGCAGGCCGGCAGTTCGACCGCAACCTTGCATATATGGAGCTGGCCCGACCTTCAGGTTCATCTAAAGAAGCGAAGCCGGCATCTTCTGCCGGAGAGATATCTTCTGCCGGAGAGACATCTTCTGCCGGAAAGGCATCTTCTGCGGGAGTGGGTGCCGGGGTTAATGTTGCCAAACTGAATCTCGACTCGCTGTTGAGGTCGTTCGAGCCGTCGAAGCTCGACGGGGTGTTTGCCGGTGCCCGCAGCGCGATGGGGCGCCAGAAGATGGAGGTGGAATTTCGTGCCCTTCAGATGAATGACGAGTGGAAGCGTTTCCGCCGTCACCAGATAGAGCTTATAAAGAAGTTCACCCTTTCGGTGGCCTGCATCATATTCCTCTTTATCGGTGCACCGCTCGGTGCCATTATCCGCAAGGGAGGACTCGGCACGCCGCTTGTCATATCGGTGCTTCTATTCTTATTCTATTATATAATAGATAACACGGGCTACAAGCTGGCCCGCGACGGACATTGGGTGGTATGGGTAGGAATGTGGCTCTCCACGTTCGTGCTGCTGCCGCTCGGCATATTCGTCACCTATAAGGCGATGAACGACTCGGCTGTGTTTAATCCTGACCTGTATCGGGAATGGCTGAGACGACGCCTCGGTTTGCCGGAATCACGCCACGTGCCTCTCAAGGAGGTTATAATAAATGATATACCGGCAGGTGTGGCAGTGGCTTATGCGGAAAATCTTATGCTTGACTCATTCGCATGGCTCGCAACCCACAAGTCCAGGCCGAGCTATGCGGCATACTGGAGCGGTATCTATATTCCGGCCGATATTGACAGGATAGGGGAGGAGGCTGACAAGCTCGTCACGTTGCTTTCCGACTCTCGCGATCCGGTGGTCATAGACCGCCTCAACCGTTTCCCCACCACAAGGTCGCTATGGATATTGTGTCCCGCCAAGAATCCCGGTTTGCGTAAGTTGCTTAAATGGGTATTTCCGGTAGGTGCGCTCCTATATCTGCTTTCGCTCCCGTACGCGCGGCGCGTATACAACGAGATTAGGGTGCTTCACAATTGTGTGACGCTGCCGTTGAGCGAGAAGGATGTTAATAAACGCTAAAAGGATTAACGAAAGTTAATAAGAGTTAAATTAACGGATACCCCGAAACTTTTTTAGTTAACGGGGTGTTTAAATAACGTAGAAGATAGATTTTTGTTCATTAAGTTATGGCGGAATTGCAAGCCGCCAAAAAAACGGTTGCTCGTGAGAGTAACCGTTTTTTTCTTTTAAAGTTTTTTCGCTCCTGGACCTTAAAGTCCTTAAGGTCCTTAAGGTCCTTAAAGTCCTTAAAGTCCTTAAAGTC
>CAJUIJ010000169.1 GCA_910586175.1 uncultured Muribaculaceae bacterium
GTGCAGAACATTGCACCACAGTGGTTTGTGTTGGTTTATCTTTCTTATATTTCTATACAGATTGCTAAAATTTGTTGAAAAATCATATTATTTGTTGTTTTATTATTATATTTGCAAGGAGTTGATGCTAAATTATCAGGGCCCTCGAATGGTCAGATTATGCGAGAGTCTCATAATAATTTTGTATTTTATGCTCAATATAGTGGCCTTATAACTGTGTTGGTGCTGATAAAACATATAGGCTATTATATCAGATAGGCTATTCACCTTAATAGCATGGGGAATCTTATCACTTATTGAATACTTAATTGACACATATATAATAGTTGAATATGGTTTTTTCAAGAGAAACATATGTTTCGCGCAGAAGGCATCTTCGCGAAACTGTGGGAGAGGGTGTTATCGTGCTTTTTGGCAATGCTGACTCTCCAATAAATTATCCTGCAAACGCTTACCATTTTCGTCAGGATAGTACATTTATGTATTACACGGGGTTGAATCGTGAAGGTCTCGCGTTGGTAATTGACTGTGACAATGAGAAGGAATATCTATTAGGTAATGATATCGACCTTGATGACATAGTCTGGATGGGATTCACACCTTCGGTGCATGATTTGGCTGAGAGCTGCGGTATATCCAATAGTGGTCCGATGTGCCAGCTCAACAAGTTTATAGTACCCGGTCTGGCTAATGGCTCTACACATATACTGCCTCCATATCGCTATGATAATCTGCTTATGTTGGTGGAGACCACCGGACTTAGTTCGGCTGAATTACGCTGCAAGTCTTCTCTGAAACTTATCAAGGCTGTGATAGATCAGCGTGCTGTGAAGACTGATGCAGAAATTGTGGAGATTGAAAAGGCTTGCGTGGTGGGTTATGAGATGCATGTAGCGGCTATGCGAATGTGCTGCGCAGGCGTAACAGAGCGTGAAATAGCCGGTGCTATTGAGGGCATATCACTATCGCAGGGGGGTGGATTTTCATTCTTGCCTATTGTCTCGACTCATGGTGAGATTGCTCATGGTTTCCCGAGGCCGGAGAGACTTGAACCGGGGCGTCTGCTGCTCGTAGATGCCGGAGCTGAAACATTAAGCTGTTACTGTTCGGACAACACCCGAGTAACACCTGTTAACGGACGTTTTGATTCACGTCAACGTGACATTTATTCGATAGTCCTTTCAGCTCACGACCGCGTTGCTGAAATAGCACGTCCGGGGTTGAAATGGCGTGACGCTCATTTCGAGGCAGCCCGTGTCATGACAGAGGGTATGAAGCAAATTGGATTGCTCCATGGTGACACGGAGGAAATACTTGCAGCCGGAGCGCACGCCATCGCTTTCACACACGGACTTGGTCACATGATGGGCATGGATGTGCATGACATGGAAGGTCTCGGTCAGGTATATGTTGGATTTGATGAGGAGGTGCAACCCCAGCTTGACCAGTTTGGCACAAACTTCTTGCGTTGTGGCCGACGACTTCAACCGGGGTTTGTTATGACCGATGAGCCCGGCCTATATTTCATTCCTCAACTTATTGATGCATGGCGTGCAGAAGGAAAATTCAAGCAATTTATCAACTATGACAAATTTGAAGACTTCAAAGACTTCGGAGGGATACGATTGGAAGATGATTTGCTTATCACAGAAGCGGGAAATAGGATTCTCGGCCCGCATATTCCAATAACAATAGAGGAAGTGGAAGAAGTGGCAGGAACCGGTCTGTGATGATTGCTATTCTTGTAAGTAACATTTGAAACGCAGGGCATACGTGGTAAATAAACGTATGCCCTGCGTTTCTTGTGCGCACGATAGGACTCGAACCTACACGTCGTAAGACACTAGATCCTAAGTCTAGCGCGGCTACCAATTACGCCACGTGCGCGTTTGCGAATGCAAAATTACAATTTTTTTTTGATTTTCAATGGCTATTTCATTATTTTTTTTCTTTTTCTACGTTCAAAACTGTTTTCTTACCCAATGAGTCCAATAATTCAGGACTCAATATAGTATGTCGCTTGTCAAATTTTATATTGTTCATCTCCAAGAGCGACATTTCTGAGATTCCATCTATATCGGGTAGTGTAGGTTTTCTTTTTTCCATTTTGAAAAATTATTCGATAGTTTGATAATTTGCGACGTTACGATTTCTCATCCTCGTTTATTATTTCTCATCCTCGTTTATTTATGAGTCCTGATATACGGTCATTGAGCAAATTGATTGTGAACAGCATAAGAATGTAGCAGCTCACGAGCAATAAGCCGTCTATTATTATACCACAACCATCTGAGAATATTTCATTTGTCCAGCCGCCTAACATATACGCTGCAAAAAGCAACCACAATGTAATTTGTACGCATACGCAGAGCGTGCACCATGTCTTAGCTACAAATTTTTGATACGATATGCTCCATATAGTATATGGAAGGCAAAGGATGTTGATCGCTGCCAAAGCTGAGAGACTTTGTGGAAAAAGAAGTGTAGCAATAAGACTGACAGAAAAATAGGTCAGGCCAACTTCGCCCCATTTGAATATTCCCATAAACGAAGATGCTTCCGATTTTGCAATCTCGTCACAACCTCCCTTCTCAAGTACTGAGCAGACTGCATCCGCTCTCTTTGTGTGAATGCCAAGTGATTTCAATACAAGCATCCATGAGAGCCATATGCCGGCTATATC
Organism: uncultured Muribaculaceae bacterium; assembly: GCA_910586175.1. Lineage (GTDB taxonomy): Bacteria > Bacteroidota > Bacteroidia > Bacteroidales > Muribaculaceae > Lepagella. The sequence goes on from CAJUIJ010000169.1 coordinate 2,684, forward strand.
AAAAACAACTATTAACCAAGCAGCTATATTGGAGTACAATCTACTTGCCCACATGCCGTAACCAAGTAATGCAATTGAAAGGATATATATTACCCACAATTTTAATTTTTTTGATATTTCGCTTATGCGGTGTTTCGAATATTCAGGTTCGCACGATGTGTCGCATGTGTGTGTCACGAGTGCAATACCGTTCCAGGCAGCAGCGAATTCGGATATGCTAACCGTAAATACGCGATGTTGAGATTCATACGTTACTTGATTATTTGCGGAGTTCATTACGATGGCAAATCCATATGGAGTATCTGCGAGAAACGGCTTCGGAAGTTCCTCGATTGCTTGCTGTTTTACTCCATCATCAACCTTTACTCCGCAATTGCATACTCCGTATTGTTTCAACAGGTTAGAAAGTCCATACATCGTCTGAAATGGCATTTCATAAAATTGTTTGTCTGAATATGCCTCTGTGTGTCTGACGCCGGCCGCTGTTAAAAAGTCGGAGAATAGTGTAGCCATATGTAACTGTTTAAAAAGAAAAGGTGAAAGTTGAACTGTTATTCAACTTTCACCTTTCAAACAATATGCCTATATCAAAAGTTCGGAATCTGCCGATTCTGCGCCCGATGCAAACTTAACGTTAAAAAAATCTTGTTTAGAAGAACTTTCAGTCTTCGAGATAATACTGAATAGTCGAGACTACTCTGACTTTCTTAATATATGGTGTGTATTGATCTCTGTCTTCTATGCTGAATTGTCCTTGCGAAGCTGTCTTGATTTTGCCGAGTTTGCTTTGCGAGTCTTCAGAAAATTTCTGGGCTGCCTTCCGTGCATTTTTAGTTGCATCGGCTACCATATCAGGCTTAATATTGTTGAGTTCGGTGAACTCATAGAGTGTCTGATAATTATAATCTCCTGCAACGATTGCAATTCCCTTTGCAATAAGCTCTGATTGCTTGCTCATGAGCTCATTTACTTTTTGCACTTGGTCGGAGGTAACCACGACTACTGATGTGACATTGTATCGGTAGGGAGCTTGAGAACCGCCATAATTGTCAGCTTGCATGTCCTGCACCTTAGGAGCATTCACTGAAATTTCTTTATCGCTTATGCCATTCGATTTAAGAAATTGCAAGATTGCATTGTTAGTGGCTTCAACTTCTTTGTAAATTGATGTTAAGTCGTTGCCAACCTGTTTGCTCACAATAGGCCATGTCACCTTATTGGCGTTGACCTCACGTTCGCTAAGTCCTCTTACTGTTACGACGCGTGAGTTGGAAGAAAATTTGCCCAAACCATTGTTGATGAAGATTCCGAGCAATGTTATGCCAAGAGCTATCAAAAATGCAGGTATCCATCTACGCATCACCGTAGATTTGCAATCGCATCTCTTACGGCCATTTTCTTCTACATTGTGGCAGCATACATTTTCGGGCGAATCTGCTGCATTCACGTTCATTGTGTTTTTCTTCTCCATAATATATTTATGTTATATATTTTTATATTCTTGTGCCTCGGTTCAATTTGAAGTCTACCTGTATGCAGAATGTTGAATCTATCTACATAATCTCATAGTTGTAACACAACAGTTAGATATTAGTTCTTTTATACGGTTTAATCGGATTTGAGGGCAATCGTTTAAAATATTTGTTGTAAATTTGTAACAAACTTGGAATATTCTCCAACTTAATTGAAATGGCTAAACAGGAATATATAGATAAAAATAAGGAATGGCTCGTAAATAAGGCAAATGAAAACGGCGTCTATGCACTTGACGGAGGTATCTATTACAAGGTGTTGAAAGCCGGTAATAAGAGTGGTAAAACTCCTAACAGAGGAAGCGTAGTGACAGTGCATTATACAGGCAAGACCATCAACGGCAAGACCTTTGACAGCAGCAAAGGGGGAGTGGCACCAGCTTTCAGGTTGAGAGACTTGATTCCGGGCTGGATTATCGCACTCCAGCAAATGCATGTGGGTGACAAATGGGAAGTTTACATTCCGTCCCATCAAGCGTATGGCAAGTTGAATCAACCGGGTATTCCAGGAGGTTCGACACTTATATTTGAAATCCAGCTCATCAATGTGATGTGACATAAAAATAGTATAGCAGCAATTATGAGCAAGATTATAAAGTGCAGGTTTATTCCTAAAGGTATATGCGTAAATCTATTCGGAACATTCTGGGCGCGAGACACCTCATGGATAGACAAGTATGTTGTGAACCATGAGCGCATACATACGGCACAGCAGAAAGAATTGCTGTTCATACCATTTTATATAATATATCTAATCGAATGGCTCGTGAAGTTAGCTTGTTTTCGCAATCGCCAAGATGCATATATGAGCATTTCATTTGAACGTGAGGCATATATCCATGGTCATGACCTCTCGTATCTGCAAAATCGCAAGCTCTTTGCATGGACCAAATATATCCTAAGTACTCGCTCAGATTAAAATATTAACCGGCAGTTATACTAATTTGTAATTCCTCCCTGAGATTGTAGCTGCTGTAAGCCCTATCTGCTAAAATATATACAGCAATATAAGATGGGGCATATATTCATTTTGCACACATCTTTAAGATGTGTGCTATTTATTAAATAATT
>CAJUIJ010000170.1:0-3754 GCA_910586175.1 uncultured Muribaculaceae bacterium
GGGCCGGGGTGTCGCTGAAGCAGGATGTGACGTGTGTCTGGATTGTGGTGAACACTCCGGGGTCGAACTTGTATTCGGCAAGGCCGTGGGCGAACACGGGTGTCGGTATGCCCTTGTGGAAACGGAACCGGACGCGGATGTCGAAGAAGCCGGTGATGTGGCATTGGTCCTTGATGTCCTTTGATTGGCAGCGGGCCATGAATGCGAATGGGCGCAGCCACCATTGCCTTACGGGGAGGTAGGTCATTGTGTTGTGTGAGGCTTTGTTCATGATTGTTTTTGTGTTGGAGGTTAAGATGATAAGCTGTTCAGGGCGTCTGCGCAGATGGTTAGAGCCTGGATCGTGGCCTCGGCGAGATGCAAGGTGCGGGCGAGGGTCACTGCGTTTTCGTCGGCGGGGATACCGAGGTCTTGGATGAACCGTGCGAACTGCATCTGTGACATGCCGGCGCGGCGGCAGAGGTCGGCGTAGGCTCGGACTATGGAGGCGCGGGCCCGGTCGTCTTCTTGGCGTTGTCGGCGTTGCTCTTCGCGTTCGATCTCGGTGATTCGCCGGAGTCGCCATCTGGAGAATTCCTGAAGGGCTTCGGTGATTATCAGACCGTCGACCGTGCCGTAGAATCTGCCGAACTTGCCGGACTTGAACATCTGGAAGAAGAGCATCAGCTCGGTGAGCTTGAGGTGTCCCCAGTTGTGCTGTATCACTCCGGCGAGCGAGTTGAGCTGGAACCTGTTGAGCTTGCCGGGGCATCCGGTGTAATTGCACAGGTCGACGAGCTGCGGGACTATCCATGCTTTGGGGATGTCGCGTCCGTAGGCTATGGCGATTGTGCCGAGCGACGGGGCGTTTCCGCGCAGTGCCCGGACGATGTCGCGAGTGTATTCTTGCTGGCGGTCGGCGTTGAAGGTGGCCAGCAGGTTGGTGGCCGTGCCGTATCGCTCAAGGCATCGGGTCGCCATCGGGGTTAGCGAGGTACGACTGGACGAGGTCAATGCCGTCGAGGAGGCATTGTCCGGCAGGATCTGCGCGGCGAGCTGCCCCGGTGTTGCTGGGTCCATGGTTTTGGTAGTTTGTTTGGTTATTGTTTTGAATGCGAAGTTCATCTCGAATCCAGATGTTTGCCCTTGATTTCCATTTGACTATGCGCCGGCCGGCCTTGTCAATCCAATCTACGGAGTTGAAGTGGTCGAAAAATCGGCGCCCGGCCTGAATGGGATCGTTCAAGCGTTGGGCAAGCTGGCATGATGCGAAGTATCGGGTGACTTCCTCTTCGGTGGGTTTGGGCATATCCTGAATGAAGCATCCTGAGGGAGGGTGAGGGGGGTCGCTTTTTACCCCCCTTGGGGGGTTTTTATTTACTTTACTTTCCTTTAGGGGGTTTTTAACGTTGGAAACCGGGGTTTCGGCGGTAGAAACTTGGGTTTTCTCGGTAGAAACTAAAAGGTGCGGTAAATCCGGCGGAAACTCCCTGTGTCTTGCGATAGAGAAAAAGCGGCGTTGAATGCCCGCTGAAGTCAGCACCCCATCCGAGTCAAACAGGCCTTTGTCAAACAGTCCCCATTTGGCCAAGCGTTGTGCGATCATCTTCACCAGGTCGGCACTCAGACCGGTCGCAGCTGCGATTTTCAGAGGCAACGCTTCGTTCCACACAGCGAAATAACCCTCACGGTATATCGCGCATAGCAGATGAATCGCCACCACCTGGCCCTTGATACCGAATTCTCCGTGAATGCAAACCATCTTCTCATCGGAGAAGAAGTCGACATCCAAAGGGAAGTAGTCGAGGCCGGTTTTCTTAGGTCTTGCCATTTTCAGAATCTCATTATCGTTTGTACTTTTGTGTTGAATATCAGGGTAGCATTCAGATTTCCTTGATCCGTATGCCGTGCACGGAGAGCATGAGCTTTCGCTTGATGATATACTCCGGTGTGCGGAATCCCTTGGTGTCCTCTACGACGAGCGAGCCGTCTGGAAGGTTGTAGACGAAGTCTGCGATGTATGCGCATTGGCGTTCCACGAGGTTTCCGTCGGCATCGTGCTGTGACGGTATCAGGATGAAGCGGACTTGCTCGCGCAGGTTGGAGATAAGGCCGGCACGCTGCTTGAGTTGCAGGGCGGAGGCACGGTTGTGTTCTCTCTTTGAGTCGTGGCCTCCTGTCTTCTTTGCTCCGTATTTGTTCTTGCTGTTGCGGCTCATTGCTTTATCCTGTTTTAGGGTCAGTGCGCGGAATTGTTCAACGGTGAGTCGTTGCGGCTTCATATCGGTAGACTTCAAGTATGGCGGTCTCCTTGACCGTGGCTATGTCGTAATCGGCAAGCGTGCCTTTCATGAAGTCTACGGTGAGCTGGTGGGCTTCCTGGTTGGAGTCGGCATTGACGATGTAATATACGGCGGTCTTCCTTTCTTTCTTTGTCCTCTCGTCGAATGAGATGAGGTTGACCTTTACCTCGAACCACTTGTCGCAGTCGGCGTGGGCGTTCACGATTTCGATGTAGCGCGTTCGCTTGATGGCCACCACATCGTATTCCCCGAGAATGTAGGGAGTTCTTTCCTTGATGATGCGGGCCTCTGCCTCGGTGAACGTGAGGGCATCGACGAGGTGCTGTTCGGTGACGGTCTGGATTTTGCCGGTTTCCATCATCCTGCCGAAGCGGATGGAGCATTCGTATAGTCTCATATTTTTAATGTTTTGGTTTTATGGGGTTGTTTCTTAGAAGTTTCTGATGAAAGTTTTTGAGGAGTCTCAGGGCGTTGCAGGCCTGTCGGTCTGTGCTTTCGATTTGCGCCCCGGCGAGCTGCATGATAATCGGCAGCTTTTCGATCAGCAGGGAGAAATCTGAGTTTGAGATTGACTTCATAGACTTTCATCGCCGTTTAGGAATTGGGTTATGAGTTCGTCGAAGTAGAGTTCGTCGGTGGGTATGTCGTCGTCGGCTGCCATGATGCGGTTGGCTATGGACTTCTTGCGGTGTATGATGTCGTAGAGCTTCGCGTCGATGGTGTCCTGTCCGATGAGGTAGTAGCATGTGACGTTGTCTTTCTGTCCGATGCGGTGGGCGCGGTCCTCGCACTGGCAGCAGTCGGCGTATGTCCAGGGGAACTCGATGAAGGCGACGTTGGATGATGCGGTGAGCGTGAGGCCCACGCCGGCGGCCTTGATCGAGCATATGGCGAGCGGTGCGTTGCCGGACTGGAATGTGTCGACGGCTGACTGTTTCTGCACGGGCGAGTCGCGGCCTGTGATGGTGACGGCTCGGGGGAATATGCGCTTCAGCTCGTCGACGACCTCGTGGTATGAGCAGAAGAGTATGAGCTGCTTGCCGCTCTCGAGGAAGGTGCGGACGAAGTCGGCGGCCTGCGCCACCTTGCCCTTGGCCGAGAGGGAGCGCAGCGTCATGAACTTGACGAGCGCCTCCATGCGCATCTTGCGGCGGATGTCTGTGTCGGTGCATAGGGTGTATTCGCGCAGATACTGCGCGAGGTCCCTGGCTGCGAGGTTGTATTCGTCGCGGTTGGATATCTCGATGTGGAGGTCGACGCGTGTCTTGTCGGGCAGGTCGGGCAGCACCGTGCGTTTCTCGCGGCGTATCATGCAGCGGTCGAAGAGTTCGGTGGAGAGCTTTTCGAGGTCGGAGTCCTCGTCTCCGTACTCGGCGAGGAATGCTGAGCGTCCTCCCCATTCCTTGAGGCGGTCGATGATGGAGAGCTGCGACACCAGGTCCTTGGGGCGGTTGACTACCGGAGTGCCGGGG
>CAJUIJ010000170.1:3812-5283 GCA_910586175.1 uncultured Muribaculaceae bacterium
TGACGTATGGCTTGCCGTGGGTTATGCCCTTGGTGAATATGGACTGCTGTGCGGAGGGGTCCTTGACGCGGTGCGATTCGTCGATGATGACCGAGCGGAAGATGGAGATTTCGGGTCGGAATACGACATCTTTAAGGCGGAAGGATCCGGCTTTGCGGTTACGGCCCTTGATGTCCCAGACGAAGTACTTTCGCAGGGACTCGTAGTTGACTACGGCCACCTGATATGCGCCCATGCGCAGTAGGTATGGCCATGTGGAGGCCGTGGCGTTGTCGAGCACGAGGGCCTTCTTGTCGGTGAACTTCTCGAACTCCCGCTGCCAGTTGATCTTGAGCGAGGCCGGGCATATGACGAGACAGGGGTACGCGCAGGCCGTGTCGGCCACGCCGATGCTTTGCAGGGTCTTGCCGAGTCCCGGCTCGTCGCCTATGAGGAACCGCTTCTTGCGCAGCCCGAAGAGTATGCCCTCGCGCTGGTAGGGGTATGGCTCGACGCGGAGGTTGTGGCGGAGCGTCGGTGCGCTTGTGGTGTCAGGGTCATTGTGGGTCATGGTCGGTCGGTGTTTGTGAGGTTCAGGCACCACCAGTGGAATGCGAGTTCCTCGTATTTCTCGCGTCCGCGCCGGTATGTGTCGTCGCCGCGTGTGATTGTCTTCTTGAATATGCGGTGGTTCTTCTTGCTGATGGCGTATATGAAGTCGCGGTCGGTGCCGGCGCAGTCCATGTACCATGCGCGGGAGCGGTCCCAGTCGAAGAGGTCGAGTGCCTGGTCGAACTCCCGCTGCGTGGCCGCCGCGGTGGTCTTGAGGTCTCCGCCGAAGTGGAGGCGGGTGAAGAACCAGTCCCACTTGCAGCGGGTGGGCAGTGAGAAGGGGAATCCGCAGTATTGTATGCGGTGGTCGGGGTTGACGGAGACACGCTGGGTGTCGCATTCGGCGAGGACGCGTGCGAGGAACGGGTCGTGCCTTGCCTCGGCCCTCAGTGCGCGGCGCATCTCTATGCCTTGGTCAAACTCGGTGTCGGTGTAGGGTACGTCGTCGACGGTGCGCCGGTAGAAGTTGACGCGCCCCGGCTCGGTGATGAGCGCGTCGACGAGGGTGCCGAAGCGGAATGCCCGCTCGCGGTCGCCGGTGATGGGGCGCGGGTGCAGTATCTCCTTCAGGGCGGTGAGGTCGGAGTTGGAGACTTCGGGGCGGTCGTAGTATGGGTCGGGGTTGTGGCTCATGGCTTTTACTTGGCTTTGATTTCGTCGGTGTATTCGAGGCCGTGTATGCCTTCGATGAGGAAGTTTTCCTTGTTGGCGAGTTTCTCGCAGTATGTGAGCTGCTTCTTGAATATCTTTGTGAGCTCGTCGACTGTGAGGCTGGCCCCTTCGCGCTGCCACCATGTGGTGAGTATGGAGAGGATTGCCTGCGGGTCGGTGATGCGGATCTTCTTCGTGACCTTTGCTGCTGTGGTGGCCGGTGCGGATG
>CAJUIJ010000171.1 GCA_910586175.1 uncultured Muribaculaceae bacterium
GTTTCGAAATATCCGAACTCAGAGAAAATATATGTGGAGGGCACATTGCCCGGCGTGAAAGTGGCTATGCGCAAGATACGCCAGTACCCCACCGTAAAGATTGAAGATGGCAAGCGCGTGGAATATCCCAACGAGGATATCACCGTATATGACACATCCGGGCCATTTACCGACCCTGCGATAAACGTGGATATCAACAAAGGTTTGCCTCGCGACAGGGAAATGTGGGTGGAAATGCGTGGCGACACCGAAGTGCAGGATGACATAACGAGCGAATATGGCAAAGCACGCCGCAACGACAGGAGCCTTGATGAGATATGCTTCCCTGTGCAGCACAAGCCGCGCCGCGCCAAGGAGGGTCACCGTGTCACACAGATGCACTATGCCCGCAAAGGTATAATCACTCCTGAGATGGAATATGTGGCGATACGCGAGAACCTCGACAACGAGCGCCGAGGCATAAAGAGCTACATTACGCCCGAATTCGTGCGGAGCGAAGTGGCGGCAGGACGCGCAGTGATTGCATCAAACATAAATCATCCGGAGGCAGAGCCGATGATTATCGGCTCTAAATTCGCAACCAAGCTCAACACAAATATCGGCAACTCAGCCCTCTCGTCGGGCATAGAGGAGGAAGTGGCAAAGGCCGTATGGAGCTGCTACTGGGGTGGAGACACACTGATGGACCTCTCGACCGGCGACAACATACATGAGACACGCGAATGGATAATCCGCAACTGCCCGGTGCCGATGGGCACGGTGCCTATTTACCAAGCCTTGGAGAAGGTGAACGGCGACGTGCGTAAGCTCACATGGGAGATATATCGCGACACTCTGATAGAGCAGTGCGAGCAGGGGGTAGACTATTTCACGATACATGCCGGCGTGCTCAAAGAGCATGCGGCTTTGGTGCAGGAAAGACTCACAGGATGCGTGTCGCGCGGAGGCTCAATCATGACCCAATGGTGCGTGCTGCACAATCAGGAGAGCTTCCTCTACACGCACTTCGATGAGATTTGCGAGATACTGAACAAATATGATGTGGCCGTGTCGCTCGGCGACGGCATGCGCCCCGGCTCAATACACGATGCCAATGACCGCGCACAATTCCTTGAACTCGAAGTGCTCGGCCAACTCACCGAGAAGGCTTGGGAACATGATGTGCAGGTGCTTATAGAGGGTCCGGGACATGTGCCTATGCAGAAGATACCGGAGAACATGGAGAAGGAGAAGAGATGCTGCCACGAGGCGCCGTTCTACACGCTCGGACCCTTGACCACCGACATAGCGCCCGCCTATGACCACATTACGTCTGCTATCGGTGCGGCAATCATATCAACACTCGGCACTGCCATGATATGCTATGTAACCCCCAAGGAACACCTGTCACTGCCCAATCTCAATGATGTGCGCGAAGGCGTGATAGCCTACAAGATAGCAGCCCATGCTGCCGACATAGCAAAGGGTTATCCCGGTGCCACTGTTCGCGATGACGCTCTCAGCAAAGCACGATATGATTTCAGGTGGAAAGACCAGTTCAATCTCTCGCTCGACCCGGAAAAAGCACGTAAATATTATGTGGAATCACGCCGTGAGGCTCCCGATGCCAACGACCGTTTCTGCACAATGTGCGGACCCAACTTCTGCGCCATGAGAATCTCGCAGAACATTGCCGACGAGTGCAACAAGTGAACCTAAAGGAAATGAATATACCGGAAGAAAAAAAAGCGAAGAAGTGGTCGGATCCTGACAAAGAGTCAGTGTTTGGCCACGGCTTCGCCGACATCATAGACAATTACGAATGGGACGAGACCTTGCGCCTTGTGCATGAAGCCACCGATGCTGACGTACGCCGGGTGCTGGCCAAAGCCCGTCGCAACGGCAAACGGTTGGAGCCGGAAGAATTCGCAGTACTGATATCTGAAGCGGCAGACCCATATCTGGAAGAGATGGCCGAATTGAGCCGCCACTTCACTCGTGAGCGATTCGGCAACACAATTTCGCTCTATATACCGATGTATGTGTCGAACGCCTGCACCAACAAATGTGTGTATTGCGGTTTCAACCACGACAATCCGTTTACCCGCACCACACTCAATATGAGCCAGATTGAAGATGAGTGCAAAGCTATTAAAAAGCTTGGTCCTTTCGAAAATCTGCTGATAGTTTCAGGCGAATACCCATCGCTCTGCGGTGTGGACTACATGGAGCGTGTGCTTCACACATGCCGTCCATACTTCCACAATCTCACCATAGAGATTCAGCCGCTGAGGTCGCATGAGTATGAACGACTTACTCATAGTGGTCTTAACGGAGTGGTGTGTTTTCAGGAGACTTATCACCGTGAGGCCTACAAGAAATATCATCCGCAGGGCATGAAGTCGCATTACGATTGGCGGCTCAACGGTTATGACCGTATGGGGGAAGCCGGAGTTCATAAGATCGGACTCGGTGTGCTTCTCGGGCTTGAAGACTGGCGGGCAGACACAGTTATGATGGCGCGTCACCTGCGCTACTTGCAGAAGAAATATTGGCGTTCACGCTATTCGGTGAATTTCCCTCGCATGCGTCCGTCGGAAAGCGGCTATCAGCCTAAAGTGGTGATAGATGACCGTCAGCTTGCGAAGTTGACATTCGCCTTTCGCATCTTCGACCATGATGTAGACATATCCTTCTCTACACGCGAGGCACCATTCTATCGCGACAACATTATGCAGCTCGGTGTGACATCGATGAGTGCCGGAAGCCGCACAGATCCGGGAGGCTACGTATCGGAACCCGACTCGCTGGAGCAATTCGAGGTGTCGGACGAACGCCCCCCGATGCAGGTGGCGGAGTCAATAAGGGAACATGGCTTCGAACCTGTATGGAAAGATTGGGATTCCATCTTCGATTAGATAGTAACCCGACGATACAGACCAATGTTGTGAATTTGGTAAATTGTAGCCAAATTCACACTTTTTTTTGCATATTTAAATAATTTCTACTTACAACAATTTGCATGTAAACTATTTTTAACATATTTGAACATTTTTACAATATAATTAAAAGAAACACGTTTAAAAATAAGGATACTTTTGAATAGCGCGATATTGGGTACTGTCCAGAAGATAGCTTACATATTACTACAACCGAAAATATGCAGGATTATGAGAAAGTCAATACTTACACTTATTATTTCAGCATTAGTATGTCTTAATTCCTTTGGTGCGGAGGAATCAGCCGCTGATAGCATACAAACAAAGACGCTTGATGAATTTGTGGTCAAGGGCAATAAAAAGATAGTAAAGAACGAAGGTCCCAAAACTACAATACTCATAAGCGGAACCCCATATGGTAATTATCTGGATTTGACATCGATGCTCAATCATCTTCCCGGGATGATGCCTTCAGGTTCAGGACCAGAGGTTATAGGAGCCGGCACACCCATATATTTTGTAGATGGACGTGAATTAAAGGATGCCAATGAATTAAAAGCAATACAACCGTCAGATATAAAGGATATCGAAATCAACCGTATTCCTCCGATAGACCAAAGCCCAAACGGAGCACCTGTGGTACGGATTACTCTAAAGAAAAATGCCAATGACTATATTTATTTTAATGCAGGATTGGTTGCACAGCAACTCCGAAATTTCGGGATAGTCGGTAATATTACACTGAAATATAAATATAAAAAATTTTCCACTTCGCTTTTTGCAAGTGAATCATCATCTAAAAGCGAAGTTAAGGAAACATATCGAAGATCTATATTTCATGATGATTATACCACAACAACGAACCAATATCGGGATCAGCTTCACAAGTATACTGGAACAATTGTACGTTATTTAGCAGAATACAAATTCAATCAAAACAGCTATATCGGATTTTACTATAATCTTAACCATAGCTTAGAAAATCCCACTCCATTTGGATATAATTCAATTGACTCAAAGGGTATAATGCAAAAATGGAATTATTCATCTAATGGTAAAGGCATAACCAATACAAACAACTTTACACTGATGTGGTTATTTTTCGGAAAAAAATTCACTTTCCGACTAACTCAAGATGTATTATTGCGCAATTCACATAATAATAAAACATCTACAGAAAGTGCAGTGGAAGCGGAGATTAACAAGATTACCAAATCATCAGGGCGATCAGATTATCAAGCATATACGACAAACGCCCAACTGTGGCTTACAAAGCTTCCTTGGGGCATAGCGGCATCAACCGGAATACGATATGACAGGGTAAATAACAATTCGACATCTTCAACATTCGACGATTTATTTGATTATACATCTCGAATGAAAGTTCATGAGGATAATGCATCTGCGTATATCTCCCTCTCAAAAAGTTTTGGGAGGGTGTTGATACGACCTGACCTCAATTATGTGTATACATTCAGGAACATCAGCAGTCGCTCCGCCCAAGACCCAACATCGGTAGTAAAACAGCACTACTCAACTTTCACTCCTCGAGTGTATATACAGTGGAATCCCAGTAATGACTGGACTGCATATGGACAATATAGGAGAAGCATCTCGCAACCCGGCTTCAAAGCATTGAACAGCGGTCTGATATATAAAGATCAATGGGAATGGTCTGATGGCAATCCTGACTTAAAGGCAGAAATATCCAACTATTATCAGCTTGGATTTTCTTGGAAATCGCTGGCCGGCTCTGTATCTTATAATGACATAAAAAATACTATTGTCACTTGGGAAAAGCTAATGAAGCCGGATGGCGATGCCATAGCACAATTGTCTGTAAATTTACCACATACAAGATATTGGTTTGCAGAACTATCATATGGAAATCAGATAGGTAAAGTAAATTATTATGCAGCTTTCAACGCAATGTTTCCACATTATAAAATGTTGATTCGAGATAAGGAAGTGGTGCGCAATAAACCAAACTTTTTCGCAAACGCCAACATCAGCTACCAACTCAATTCTCATTTTTCATTCACTACAACATATACATGGTCAGGACCTGGATATGATGTACCATTAGTTTACAGGCACAGTTGGCAGAGATGGGATATTGGAGTACAAGCCAAATTGTTAAAGAATAAACTCTCCATAAGTCTTGATTTTCAAGACCTTCTCAAAACTGCGAACTACAGTAATAATAAATCATGGTTCAACAACATCAGCTATGAAGTATCCGGCAGAAGTGATTTCAGAGGAGTGTTACTTCGAGTTTCATACACATTCTTCAACAAGAAGATAAACACCTCCACTTCAAATGGCAATGACGAGATAAAAAACCGT
>CAJUIJ010000172.1 GCA_910586175.1 uncultured Muribaculaceae bacterium
AAATTTAACGCCTCTCTTCAGTAGGAATTAAAGCTCAAAAGTTGTTATAATTATAAGATATGTAAGGTTTGCATTAAATATATTACGCTTATGAAAACACATTTTTTACATCTCAATAAGTTGTTTAAGTCGTTGGCTGCAATGGCTTTCGTCTTGGCTCTGTCTGCGTTTGGCGTTTCGGCGCAGAATAGTTTGCCCGCCCCCGGTTCGGGTGGAGGTTTCCGTCCCTCCGGCGGTGGCTTCGGAGGCCCGGGCTTCGGCGGTCCCGGTTTCGGAGGAGGATTCGGACCTGCCTACAATCCCGGCCCACCGCCACCTCCGGCATGGGGCAACCCCTGGAATAATGGCTATAACCCCACTGTTGTAATAAGCCCTACGATTACGGTCAATAATTCCGCCAACAGCGGTATAACGAAAGTGATTGCAAATGGCTACGATGCCATGGGTGTGTGGCGGGTGGTCCCGCTCGTGGTGAGCTACCAATATAACGGTGTGCAATATAACGTGAATGTGCTCAACGCCTGGAATCCTTGGACCGACCAGTGGGACAAGGGTGTGGATCAGCAGGCTTTCAGCACCGATTACGTGCTCCGCAACGTCACCTACGACTTCTACGTCCCCCTGTCGTTCGGCACATTCTATTTTAACCTCTGACACAATACTCTATTTATAGCTAAGCGGGTGCATCATAAACTATGATACACCCGCTCGGTAATTATGTCAAAGCATTTATTTTTAATCAGCTTTTAGTACTGAGGTGTCTTGTATGGTGCCGGAAAGTCCTTTCTTGGCACTTTTAAACGATTTGCCAAAGTTAAGGTTGTAAGTTACCTTTATAGAGGCAATCCAGAATGACTGTGGCATCTTCTGTGTGAAGTGTTCTTTAAGCATGGGGTTGTCTGTCCACCGTTCGTAATACCATGCCTTATATTTGCTGAAAAGGGTATAGGCCGTTGCACCAAACTGAAAGTCTCTCCACCTGTAAGAGACAGATATGCCACTTTCAGGGTTATTCTCGGCCATCATATATGTGTTGATATTGTATCGAGGAGTCTGTGCGAATATGTAGAATGACCATGGCCCGAAGTTGCAAGCCACGGTGCCTCCACCATTCCATTTGCCATGTTTGGACTTATAAGTGCCGTTCACTCCAAGAGCATATTGATAACCTGCAAAGAGGTATATGTCGAGATGGTTGAAGAGGTTCTTCAGGTTGACATTGGCTGAAGCAGAGAGGATGTTCATGTTGCCGAAGTTCTCGTAAGTGCTTACGAATCGTCCGTTGCCCATGTAACCATATGTACTTGTAATGCTGTTTTTAGAGTAGTTGTCTTGCAGGGTTACGTAAGCGTTTACATGTTTGCCGTGATTGTAGATAAGCCTGAGTCTCCCTATCATAGGATGTGCAGTCTTCAGGTTAGGATTGCCACTCACCACCACATTCTGGTTTTGGTCAACTTCGATTGTGGAAAGCTGCGCGAGTGTGGGCACATAGGGAGCGTAGTTGCCGTAAAAATTGAGCATGAACCCTTTGGGTAGCGCGTAGTTTAGTTGCAGAGCTGCCACCCCGCGCCAATAGTCAGTGGGGCGTATCCGGTCGTCTACGTGTGTGTACATGCCACGTCCCATAAGGTAGAAGCTTAACTTCTCTTTTTGCCAGAAAAGCGAGGCGCTGAGGCTTGTGTTGTTGTCGTTTAGTCTGGCAGTCTGGTCGGAATTGTATATATTTCTCGCATAGCTGAACGACTCTTGCGCTGTGGCACTGAATGTGCATTTGCCAATTGGCATATCGTAGCCCACGCTTGCTAACATACCATAGAAGCGGTTGCTCGTTGTGGTGTAATTGTCAAATGGGTTTGCCGGGTTCTTTTCACTATATTCTCTCGTGTACCATAAGTCTGTGTATGTCAGCATCACCTCCGATTCGAGTTTGCGTTCTCCTTTCCATTCCTTGCTGAAATAGAGGTCGAGCGTGGGGCTTTTGCTGTCGTTGCGGGCATCTTGCCAGCGGTCGAAGGGTGTTGCGCCGTTTACCGACATCTCTCCGTTCTGCGTGCGTCGGTCGTTGAAGAAATTAGCCGACACTGTTGCCACTCCCATCACTTTGCGGTCTGGGTTGTAATATGTGTATGAGGCTGCCACATTGTTAGAGGTGTAGCGCATCAGGGAGTTGCGACTTTTAACTTGCTCGTTGAGTTCGAAGCCGTCGGAAGGTCCTATATATGTGCGGGTGAAATCATATTTCACCTTATTGTATTTTCGGGTGTCATTGTTGTAGTTAACCTCAAACTGCGACATGCCTGTGTTGTAACTGCCTGCCAGTACGCCGTTGGTAAATGATTCGGGCATCCAGGGGCACATGCTGCCGTAGGCATAAACGGAACCTCCATCGAGCCTTTGTTTCAGCACAATGTTTATCACGCCCCCTACATCGCCGTCGCCCATATATTTTTCGGTGGGATTGTCTTGATATTCGAATTTCAGGATTTTTGCCGGGCTGAGGCCTTTGACATATTCGAGAGACTTAGGCACGCCATTGACCTTGAACACTACTGACCCGCCATAGCAAGACACGCTTTGAGTCACGATATTGACATCGAGACCGGGTAGTTGCTGATGTGCGAGAAGGTCGAGTGTGGTCATTGACATCTTTACATCGCGCACAGAGGGTATAGAGACTATTTTACGCGCATCTTGGGTCACCGGTGTAGCTTCCACCATCACCTCATCGAGCTGAACGGTTTTGGGAAGCTTTATAGTGCCGGCATCGAAATCGCCGGCAAATGCCTTGATATTGAGTATGTGTTCCACTTTGCCGTCGCGCCCTATTTCTATGTAATAAGGCTTTCCGGTAGCGAGACCCTCGAACTTAAGATAACCTGTGAGGTCGCTCATCGCACCTTTAATGTAAACAGAGTCGGCATCAAAAATACATCCTTTCACATAACCCAAAGGTTCGTTGCTCTCTCTGCCCACCACTTGAACCACAACCGTCTCCGCCATTGCGGCAACGCACCCCATCAATGCAGTAATAGCCAAGACACCTGCCGAAAACTTAATCCTGCTTATCATATATTTCCTCCAATTGTTTCATGTAATATTGCTCCTCAATAGCCCTGATCACAAACTTGTCCTTTGCCTCGTCATCGGGGTAAGGACACATTCCACCTCTTTCTCTATCCATTAGGGTCTTGGCGCATCCTCCGCAACACATAGGCAATATCCTGCAATCCTTACATTTTGTTTCCCATAATTTTTTACGGTTGTCGAGCATATAACTGTCCATCGATATGCTCCCGTCTTCCTTGATTTCACCGTCAGGGATAAATTCTTCAAAATTGATGGCAGTGCATTTATACACCTTGCCGTCAAAATTGATTACGGCAGAGTTTTCCTTATCGCCGTAGCAAGGATTATTCAGACGGTCATTAATCATTTCTGACACCTTGAATCCATTCTCGGCTATCTGCTTATATAATTCAAATGTCTTGGTAGAAATATCCTTGGCCTTGTCTTGCCATACCTGTTGAACAGTGAATTTGACCCTCTTTTTTGCATCATCCGAGATGTCTGAGAGATATGAGGGTATCTCGAGGCATGAGGTGATGTTCTCTGCAGTGACGTTTAATCTCACGATTACCTCCAGTCCATTATTCGCTAATTTTTTGATGTTGTCGGTGATTGTTTTGAAAGAATCGGCTTTGTTGCTAACCCTCGTTTTATTATGAAATTCTCTTCCTCCATCGAGGGTAATTTGAAAGTGTCCGATGCTGAAATGTTTGAAATCTGCAATTATTTGGTCTGATAAAAGGAATCCATTAGTAGTGAACGATATTATATATGGCTTACCGCGGGTTTCGCTCTGTTGCTTGCAAAATTCCATGACAGGCAGAACTATACTCTTGTATTCAAGCAGTGGTTCACCTCCAAAAAACATGATACTTATCGAATCATAATCCATAAAGATTTTCGCAATAGCTTTGCGGCAAGTTGTCAGAATGTCGCTTGACATTGGCCTTTTATCATTATGATTTTCGTAGCAGTACCAACATCTGAAATTACAGTTTAGTGTGGGATTTATAGTTAAAAGAAAATCTCTATTTGTTTGCCCGGTGTTTTTCTCAAAAATCTTTTTAATTTTTTCAAGGCAATCTTCATTCGATTTTGCTAAAAAACCATTTTGTTCCAGCCAGCTGTATGTTTGGGGGTTAGATGATAACTCCTCAAAAGATTTGGAACTCTTTACCAGCATGGAGGCATGAGTAAAAGAATTGAATAGAAAATCACAAGAATCATTAAAATGAATGCGATTGTTAAATATGCTTTCCATAAGTGTCGATGTCAGGTGAATGTATGGGGGCAAGAACGAGTCTTACCCCCTTTGTAATTTGATATGTAACTTATACCGATAGGGGACAGCGTGCACCGTTAGCGGGACAACCGCCAACATGTGTAGGACAAGTCGTTATATTATTAGCGATTATGGGATCTGCCGGACATCCCCGATTGGAGTCACAATCTGACCCGTTAGAACCATGACATTTATACGCATTTATTCCACAAAGTACGTTACCCTGTGGATCGGAAGTCTCTATGCCGGCTCCGCCAAAAAGGATAAGACATTCCTCCTCCTTCAAGCTATTGGAGGAGTGCCTGATGAAATCTTCAAATGTTTTCATAAGTTAGAAATTTTAGAGGGTTATTTTTGCCATTTTTTCTATATCTAAAAGAGAGAATGGTGTTTTGAGGGATTTGCCGTCTAACGATGATTTATAAACCAACGTAAAAGGTATTTGTAAGTTGTAGCAACTCTTTGCCAATGCATTGGCGTCAGCACCCTCACCAATCATCGTTACATATTCATCCCATTTTTGTATAATGGGATTCAGAATCTCCTCGATTTGTGTAAAAGGAATAGCTATCTCCATTGTCACAATTATCGGAGTCTTTGGAGTTTCGATATTTGTAACATCACACGAATTATTGGAGAATCCAGCCGCGTTGAATGGCAGTTTGGATTTCCATTCCACAATCAATGATTTCGTACATGCAGAAGCATCCTTGCAGAGCGTGCTTTGGTCTGCTTGCTTAGTTTGAGCCATCGCCGGAATGCATGCAATGACTGCCAATAACGAAAATACTAATTTTTTCATAGGCTGAAGATTTATATGTTTTTAATTATAGTTTACTTGCACGAGCAAGAAAGAATCGCAAAAAT
>CAJUIJ010000173.1 GCA_910586175.1 uncultured Muribaculaceae bacterium
GTTGACGGATGGTTGATTCATAGTTCAAGATAGTTCTGGCCAAGCGCAGCGCATATAGTGCAGCTTATAAATTATTACTTGCGAAAGCAGAGTTAGTAACTTATTTTTGCATTACCCCCAATAGTTGGCTTTTATAGAGATATTTTTTTGAAATAATATTAGGATAATTTAACATAAATTATTAAATTTGCGTTAAGAAACACACTTGTATAAGTAATGAGTTATTTTAGGAGGTGGTCTCTAATGAAAAACTCGTTACTTAAATTCTAAAATGACTCATTCCTTATGTCTGAGAATACAATGTATGAGACCCTGATGAGCTTGCCTTTGTTCAGAGGTGCATCTTGCGAGCAGTTTTCTCGATTAGTGGAACACTGCAATCTTGATTTCAAGACCTACGAGCCGGGAGAGACCGTGGTTAAAACCGAAAACAGTGTGAGAACGCTGAAATGTCTCGTGTCGGGACGTCTCGTGGCGTCGCATTCGCTCTTTAATGGCAGGGTGAAAGTGATTGAAGATGTGGTGCCCGGTCGATTTCTCGGTGTCGAACGACTTTTTGGCCTAAATAACCATCTTCATTATAAGGCTGTGGCGAAAGTTCGTTCGGGCACTATGGAGGTAGATAAGCATCAGTATCTTAACCTTGTGTCTGAAAATCCAGTTTTTCTTCTGAATCTGCTTAATTATCTTTCGAGACCGATGCAGCAGTTTCAGGATAATATCAGCGATGCTCCCTCTTTCTCTTTGATTTGCATAATAGCCTCTATACTTGAATGCACCACCACTCGCGAAAGTGAGAACATTATGCTCGTATCAATTGGAAGCACCTTGGCCGATGTGTTGACCCATGACCATCCGAATGCGGCTCAGCAATTCCGTTTGCTTGAAAATTGCGGTTATATAAAAGTGGAAGACAGGAACCATATCCACATCCTTGACCGCAATCGCTTTATCGAACTGATAACTGAAGCAAAATTGTGATCTTACTATCCAAAGTTTGATTGCTTTTACAGCCTGCAATTTGCAAACCCAACTTTTTTTGCTAAATTTGCGTTCGTACGGATGTCGATTGAATGCATCTGCACCCTTGTTAAGTAGGTGTTCAATTTAATTTTATATTTTATTTGCTTGAGTTTTTGAGATGATTTGTCAATCTGAGGAAAGCGCATAGCGGACTATGTAATTGATGATGACTGGCAAAAGCGACCAACCTTTAGCTAATCGACCGGATGGGAGATAAAAAGGCAATCAAATAAAATATAAAAAAGAAAAAACATTTACTTAAAATTAAATTGAACACCTTGTTATAACCTTATAATTTATCATCATGTCGAACAACACGAGTCTAAAAGTTCGTCTCTCAATCCTCAATTTTCTCGAATTCGCCGTGTGGGGTTCATATCTCACATCGTTGGGCAATTTCCTGTTTAATGCCGGCCTTGGCAGTCAAATCGGATGGTTCTATGCCATGCAAGGCATTGTTTCGCTTTTCATGCCTTCACTTGTCGGTATTATCGCTGACCGTTGGATTCAGGCACAGAAAATGCTTAGTCTGTGTCATCTGTTGGCCGCTTTGTTTATGGGCGCAGCCGGGCTATATTGCATGTTTGCAGCTGATCAAATATCATTCGCGCCTCTCTTCGCGCTCTATTCTGTCTCTGTGGCTTTCTTCATGCCGACCATCGGGCTTAATAATTCTGTGGCGTTCAATGCACTTACAAAGGCAGGTATGGACACTGTGAAGGATTTCCCGCCAATCCGCATTTTCGGCACAATCGGCTTTATATGCGCCATGCTTTTCGTAAATTTCGTGGGCCCGGATGCTGCGAAGTTCCAGACTTCTTATATGCAGCTGTTGGTATCGGCGGCAATTAGCGTGATTATGGCTATTTATGCCTTGTCTATGCCGGCATGTCCGGTCAATTCCGCACCTCCGTCGGGTAATTGGATTGACCGTATGGGGTTGAGAGCCTTCACTCTTTTCAAGCAAAAGAAGATGGCTGTGTTCTTTATATTCAGTATGTTGCTTGGGGTATCACTCCAGATTACGAATGGATATGCAAATCCATTCATCACTTTTTTCAAGCAGCTTCCGGAGTATGCTGATGTTTGGGCTGCACAAAATGCGAATGCCTTGATTTCGCTATCACAAGTCAGCGAGACGCTTTGCATATTGCTTATCCCGTTCTTCCTTAAACGTTTCGGCATAAAAGGTGTAATGCTGATGTCTATGTTTGCGTGGGTGCTCAGATTCGGCCTTTTCGGTCTCGGTAATCCTGATGATGGAGTGTGGATGTTTGTGTTGAGCTGCATTGTGTATGGTATCGCATTCGACTTTTTTAATGTGTCGGGTGGCCTATATGTAGATAAGGAAACGTCGAGCGACATTCGCAGTAGTGCCCAGGGACTTTTTATGATTATGACCAACGGTTTTGGCGCGACTATCGGCACGTTGGCTGCCATGTGGATTGTAAACCACAATGTGGTGCCTACTGACTCTCTTGATGTGCAATTGCATGGATGGCGTGTAAGTTGGATGATTTTCGCAGGCTTTGCTCTTCTTGTAGGCATTTTGTTCTGGATAATATTCCATGACGATAAAAAGAACGAAAAGATTGATAAGCGTGAACTGTCGGATGCCGAATCGGCAGATGGAGCAGGCAAAATTGAGGAGTTGACGATATGATACGTTTCTATTCGCCCCAAATAGAATCTCTCGCTGAACTTCCCGAGCAAGAGTCCACACATTGTTGCAGGGTGCTCCGAATGAAAGCCGGTGACGTAATTAACGTGGTGGATGGCAAAGGCCATGAGTTTGTATGCGAGATTTCGGATCCACATCCACGTCACACATCTCTTAATATTATTGAGGTGCATGACGAACCTTTGCATTGGAATCCATATATCACTTTGGCGGTAGCGCCTACGAAAAATATTGACCGCATGGAATGGCTTGCCGAGAAGGCGGTAGAGATAGGAGTGAATCGCTTGGTGTTTGTGGAATGCGAACATAATGTGCGCCGTGTAGTGAAGCGTGAACGAATCGAGAAAATCCTAATTTCGGCAATGAAGCAGAGTCTGAAATCTACGCTGCCACTATTTGACGAAATGATGCCATTGGAAACCTTTCTGAAAGAGGATAAATCAGCCATGAAGTTCATGGGTTATTGTAATTCTGAGATTGAGCGTCGAGATTTCGCCAATGTTTATGATGGTGTCTCTGATGTATCTATTCTAATTGGCCCGGAGGGCGATTTCTCGACTTCAGAGGTTGAGTTGGCAATTAAGTCGGGTGTCTGCCCCGTTACGTTTGGCAATACTCGTTTACGAACTGAGACAGCAGGCTTGTATGCACTCTGTGCAACTCATACCCTCATATCTATGAAATAACGATTACTGAATCTTAGTAGTCGTCGCCGGAGGCTCCTCCCTCCCGGTGGCTTCGCGACTTTATGGCGACGCGAGCCTCCGGGAGGGAGGAGCCTCCGGCGACTATTGTAGGTGCTCACAAAGTTTTTTATTTTGTGGCTGTTGGTGTTTGAGGTTGTGGATTTGCCGGTGGAATGCCCGGCTGCATGGGTGTGCCGGAGCCATAGAAGAATGGATAGGGCATGCCAAACACAGGTGCTGTGCTTCGTCCCGGGCTCATCCATCCTTCCACTATAGTGTCGCGACCTGAAGGATTCTCGAATGTATAGAGCCCAAATTTATACATCACTGCGGCAACGTGCTCAAAGACTCCTGACATCAATGCCTCGTAAGCTGCCCAGGCGGAGGTGGAGGTGAAACAGTAAATCCAGAATGGTATGCCTACTGAAGTTTGCGCTTGCGTAGCAACAAAGCATGTGTCGGCATGAGATATTCCGGGATTTGCATCAAGCCAAAGTTTCATGTATGCCCTGAACACACCAAGGTTGGTGTCGATAGTGCCATCCACAAGCCCGGCAGGATTGTTTACAGCATATTCCTGACCAGCCTTGCGCTGCTCAATCTTTTTGCTAATCCAATCTTTTAGCAGCGGAATCTCAGCGTAACTCTGCAACATCTCATCAGTAGTCTCAACAACACTGTCGGCATCTATCATGTAGCTGCGGCTTATCTCACGTGTGTTCGATTCCTGCATGTTACGGTAGTTTTTGAAACCGTTGGTTATCAAATTGTATGGGGGAACAGTAGATACTGTCTTGTCCCAGTTCAATATCTTCACTTCTGTAAGAGATACTTCTGCCACAGTGCCGTTGGCATTTCCATTGGGTATCGCAATCCAGTCTCCCACATGAAGAGAGTCGTCTTGCGCAAGCTGAACACCGGCGACAATGCCAAGTATAGAATCCTTGAACACAAGCATCAGTACCGCTGCAAAAGCACCGATGCCGGCAAGAAGCGCCCCCGGTGATTTATCGAGCATCAAAGCTGCCATAATTATGGAGGCAACTATCCATACGATAAGTTTCACTACCTGCACTATGCCATGAAGAGGTAAATTGCGTTTATTCTCTCGCGTGTCAATTGTCACCCATATTACGTCACTAAGCGTACATAGAGCTATTGCAACCTCTATTACTATATATATAACAGTGAGTCGAGTAAGCCAAGACAATATGGAATTGTGCATGTACAGGGTGAACTGAATAAGGATAAGAAAAATTATGGGAGGAAGAATCCGACAAGCCTTCGTGAAGAATTTCCTCTCCACCAGCAAACCATAAAGCATCCCTTTTATGTGCGGTTGCAGTTTGTGCAATATCAGCACTACAATCCATTGCAACAACATGCCAACAGCCATGGAGAATAGGAAGACCAATCCTATGTATAGGAAGATGAACAATTCGGAATTGTTCTGAAGACCGAATATCCTGAGCAGCCAGTGACATAGGTCCATCATTATACGGGCAAGAAAGTATGAGCTTTCTGCAGTCGTATTTGACATTTGAATTGCGACCGGTGCAGCCTCAGCCGCCTTGTGTGCCAATGGTTTGCATCCTATTGACATTTCAATTGTATTCAATATGCAGCTTATTATGTTCATGTGAATTATAGTTTATGTGATATCTGCCTACGTGGATAATGAGAGCCAATAAATTTGTGATCTATTAACTCTCTTGATATTTCAACAAAGCGTAAAGCGTGTTTGTTTATGACATCCGCTGCGGATATATGTTTTAATTTTTTTTCAAAGATCGAATTTTAATGATTAGAGATAGAAC
>CAJUIJ010000174.1:0-1185 GCA_910586175.1 uncultured Muribaculaceae bacterium
AGGAAAGGAAACGAAAGTAGGTCAGAAAACTTTCGTTTCCCGACCTACTCGATTGCTGTAAGGTAATTATCAGAAGTCAAAGTCGTTGGTGGCGCGGGTCTTGAGCACATCCACTGTATCGTAATAAACGCCTCCTTCATCGTAGTCGCCATATTCGAGATACATTGCGAAGTCATCGTAGAAGAATACCTGCTCCAATCCGTATTCAGTCCACGTATTATATGAGTAGGGGTCATATTCTCTGAAGGCGAACTGGAAGAATTGCTTCGAGGGAATCTCCCATCTCCACATTCCATAATCCTCGAATGATTTATCCCATTCATATCGCATAAAGGCTCCATATTGTGTCACGACAACTGCGCGTACATAATCATCCTCGATTTCCTGCTGACTCAATATGCGTTTTTTCACAATCTTGCCGTTTGAGTCATAATATGCACGTTCCACCTGCACTATCTCCCAAGTGCGTGAGAATCTTCTTGTGAGTGCGTCAAGTTCATATGCATTAACCGGGGTCGCATCAAATTTACAGACCTCTTTGCCATCGTTGAGTGTAAGGGTGCCGTCAGCATTGACTATCAGCGTGCCTGCCGATGAAAGATCATATTCGTTGTCGCTGATTTTGGTGAATGTTCCGGCCGGAAATTGTGCATATGCGCGAGTTGATGCGGATTTAGACATCCGCTTGAATGGGGAAGTCTGCTTCTTTGAAATGATTTCAAAACCGTTGTCGGCGCGTGAGTTGCGGCTCGGAGCATAGTCCATCTCATCATCTATGTCCTCAAATGTGATGTCTCCCATCTTAGGCAGGAACATGTAGTTGCCGGAGGCGGTGAGCTCTATGCGTCCTATACCCTCGTATGCCGGGTCATAGGTGGAGACATCCCATGCGCGGGCCTCCTCGAGATATTTGGCATCGGCGCATGTGCCGGTGCTGAGCGGCATCTGGATATTGGTCGACACTTGCAGCAGGTCATCGGTGTTCCCGCATGAGGCCAATCCGGCCACCAGAGCTGCATATGTTAGAGTCTTGAATATTTTTGTGTTCATTTTGTTTGCTCAATTTTGATAGTTATACTTTTGTGAGTCGGGACTTTAGAAGTGGAAATTCAGATAGACTCTGAATGCGGCATTCTTGAATGTGAGTTTTGGTGCTTTCACTCCCTCTTCCTCATCATCCTCAAA
>CAJUIJ010000174.1:1195-5136 GCA_910586175.1 uncultured Muribaculaceae bacterium
CCTGACTTACGAGGTTCTTATACTTTGCCGACCCCCAGCGACCCTCGAAGCCCAAGCCGAGTTGGCGCCAGTTGAATGAGACACCGCATGCCCCTTGTGGCAGGGCCGCAAAGTTAAACTCCGTGTCATCGTTGTTGGGATTGGTGTAGAGTATGCCCGAAACACCCATAAGGAAGTGTCCATACACCTGTGCCTTGAGCATCTGAAGGTTCTTGTTTGACGAGAATGCAAACGGAGCGATATTGATGCTCGGGCCGATACCCAATGATACAGAGAGCTGGTGCACACCGAGATTGCCGAGCATAACTTCCTGCTCAGGGTAATCTTCGGGGAATACGAAGTCGGGTATGCCGTCTGTCACGCCCGGGGTCACCGTGGAAGCCGATTTGAGTTTCGCATCTTTATATCCGGCATATGTGAAGTCAAACCATGTGGCGTCGATGCCAAACTTGATTATGCCTGCAAGTGGTTTGTGGGGGAGGTGATATGTGGTTCCTATCTGGAGTCCGAAACCCACCTTGGGCTCCCAGGTGGTAGCCGGTATGCCGTCATAGGCCGAACGAGTCATGTTCTGCACCACATAAGATATACGCTTGTAGCGTCCGTAACCCCATAATCTTTTTTGCGTAAGTTTTGCTTCATCTGCATCACGTTCGGCATTAAGGTCTGCCACTTCCTGACGCAAGGAGTCGAGTTCGCTCTTCACATCGTCTTGTGCCGACATGAGCATCGGGCACAGGGCCATCAAAATAGAACCCATCAAAAGTCTGTGCTTAGTTCTCATTGTTCTAATCTTAGGTTTTCCGTTGTTTTAATTGTTTGTTATTGTTTGTTGTTGTTTTGTATATTCGTTGTTGTGTAAATTCATCGAATTCATTTCTCTTTGTGGTCGTCGACGGTATCCCCTCTCTCCCGGTGCGCGATGCAATGTCAGCTAACGTTTATGCGCAAGAAATTATGCGTCAATGAAGTTGCATCGCGCACTGGGGGAGAGGAGGCGCCGCCGATGACCACTAACATGGTTTTGTAATGCTGCAAATTTACTTAATATTTGTTAAATAGACAAATCATTTTTAAGTTTTTTTATCATTATGGTTGTATCGGTTTATTATTTCGTTGTATGATTTGCCGCAGTAGATGGTAAATTCACAATTTTTTTGTAATTTTGCACTCGAATTGAGGATGGATATAAACAAGTGAAATTATTTTTAGCCATATTATTGTTAATATGCAGTTTGCAGACGGCATTTGCCGTGCAGCAGACGCATCCGGAGGCCACTGCCGATACGCTGATGAGTATGCGTTATCGCCAGGGGCTCGCCGCCACGCGTGCCGGACTCTACAACGATGCGCTCCGTTATTGGCTCGACTATCTCGAAATTGCCGGCGATTTCCCCGATAAGACCAAGACCGATGACCTGCTCACCGCTTACTTGGCTGTCGGGAGCGTGCATTTCACCTTTGAAGATTATGAGTCAGCCGTAACTTTCTTCCGCAAGGGCAATGACGTGGCCACGAAAGCGGGGCGTGAGGATTCGCGCATTCGTTTTCTGAACAATCTTGTGGGCGCATATACCGAACTTGGTGATGTGGTGCGCGCAGACTCTTGCAATGAGGCAATGAATGTGCTTGCCAGGAAGATAGATGCCAAGGGCTATGAGCATAACTATTTGTTCAATAAGGGTTACATAGCCCGCGAAAAGAAGGATTATCCTAATGCCCTGCGATATATGCGGCTGTCGTTGGCCGAAATGCAGAAGGAGAGAAGCCACGATTCTCCGGTATATGCATATTCGGAAATGTATGCCATTTTCGAGTCTATGGGGCAGCTCGATTCTGCCTTATATTATCTGAAACGGTTCGAACAGACCGCCAATAAGCCATATCTCCAGCTCGATTGCTACAAGGGGCTTATGCGCGTGTACACTAAACTCGGCAACAATGACGAGTCTCTGAGATACCAGAACCTATATTTCCATGTCTCTGACTCGGTGCTTAATTCGCGCGACTTTATGCAGACGCGCAACAGCTGGCTATTCAACGAGCGGCAACAGACCCAACAGCATATCGCGGGACTCGAGGAGAATGTGTTCCGTTGGAGACTCGGCATAATACTAATCAGTATTGTACTTGTATTGATAGTAGCTTTTGTGGTGGTGCTTCTCGTGCAGAAGAGAAAGCTCAATGCTATGAATGCTGACCTGTTCGAGCGAAACCGCGAGCTGATAGACCTGCACGACCGCCTCACCGACGAGTGGCGAAGACGCAAGAGCGTGGTGAATGCAGATGCGGATGAATGCGAAGTGGTGAAGGGTAATGATGATAAGGGAAATGCGACAGCCAAGGGTATACCAGATACCGAAGCCGACGATGACAAGATGTCCGATTTGCTTGCGAGGATTATCGAGTTTATGGAGACTTCCGAGAAATATCTTGATCCGGAGTTCTCATTAAGCCAGCTTGCCAAGGAGGTTGACTCCAACACCAAATATGTGTCGCAGGTGATAAACGAGCGTACGGGGCAGACGTTCCGAGTCTTTATCAATAAATACAGGATTACTGTGGCAATGAAACGGATTATGGACTACGATGCCTGGGGACACCTCACCATAAAGAGCATCGGCGAGTCCGTAGGCTTCAAGTCAGCGGCCAATTTCATCGCCGCTTTCAAGAAAGTGACAGGTATAACCCCTTCTGTCTACATGAATATGTCACGTCAGGAACAATCAAGGCAAGATTGACAAAAATCTATATATTAGTGATTTGAGGATTATTATTTCTTGAAAATAATTTCGATTCAAGAATCGAAATACCTCAACCGTGCCAAAAATTATATTTTAAACGAATTAATATTAACTTTGGGCATCGGCATGAATAATAGGCGATTCAGTAACGATTAAAAAATTACTTGGTAGAGTTTCTCAGAAATTTTTGGAATATTTGCCTTTTACAATAAAGGAACATATCGGGATATTTGACTGTTTGGAAAAGGCAAATATTCCAAAAATTTATAGAAACTCTGCTAAGTTATTTTTTAATCGTTTCTAAATTAACAACTTAATACAGGTTCTTATGAAGAAGATTTCTACCTTATTCGGTGTGGGGCTTACATTCGCAGCCTCCATGCTTTGCTTGTCGGCAACGGCTGCGGTCAATTATGTGGCCGACCCCGAGCCGGCTGTTAAAGTGAGCGAACTCTCTAAAGTCGTACTGACATTTCCTGACGTCTCTGAGGCGGACAAGGGAAGCCAGTCTTCAAATGTTACAATAACGTCAACCGATTTCTCGCGTGGCTGCACTCTCGAATATGGTGATGATGCCAACCAGATGGTGGTTTCATTTGCCAAAATCACCGCAGAGGGGGAATACACCATCAATTTCCCCGCTGATGCAATCACAGCAGACTCGACTCCGCTCGAGGCTTTCTCCATAACTTATACGGTAGGCGAGGATGTGGTCGATAATTCCACCCTCATTCCGGCTCCCGGTGATGTGGAATGGCTTTACAATTTCATATATTATAACCCTGATGTCCCGGCTAATCTGTCGGTAAATTCATACACTGAATCAAAGCCTGCGGTGACTTCCCCCTCCGGTGTTGTCTCCGAACTGACTGATGTGTATGATTATCAGGTAGGGGCAGGCAAGTATCGCTTTAATCTCCGTAAACTCGCAGTGGAGCCGGGTGTCTACACGATCACTTTCCC
This sequence comes from uncultured Muribaculaceae bacterium, assembly GCA_910586175.1. Lineage (GTDB taxonomy): Bacteria > Bacteroidota > Bacteroidia > Bacteroidales > Muribaculaceae > Lepagella. The sequence continues at coordinate 4,903 of CAJUIJ010000174.1, forward strand.
TGAGAATTATCTCTATTATCAGGATGCCTCTTATCAGAATGTGTATCTGCCGGCTTGCGAGTTCAAGTATAACGTCACCGGTGGCACACTCACCACTGTGCAAAGCAATCCGTCGGTGGCAAATCCGACTGTCAATTTCAACTCTCTCACCTTGACTTTCCCCGGTTACGACACCATCAAGATCAAGGAAATGTCGTATGCAGAGAAAAATGTTGCTGTCTATATGGAGGGTGT
>CAJUIJ010000175.1 GCA_910586175.1 uncultured Muribaculaceae bacterium
GTTCCGATTATCTCTATTGAACTATAGTCGGGCATCACATAGTCGGGAAGTGCTGCGGCGGGGGTATTGTCGCGTTCCGGTTCGCTGTAGCTGCCCACGCTGTAGTCGCCCCACTGCTCTTTGAGCCATTCTATGCGACGGTTTAGATAGTCGCGCACATTGTTGCGCTTCTCATCTATGTTGCTGTTGTTGACAACCTGTGTAGCCGACGGGGAGTCGGGCAGCGGAGCATCACCCCAACGCTTGTGGTCGGCTACTGCTGCATTTTTGAGGCTGTTTACATAAGTGTCAATATCGTCAAAAAGGCCATCGAAATTGTTTTGCATGAACCATTTCCACGTTTCCTTGACCTTTGCTTCGAAACGGTCGTTGCGCACTATGTCGGTAATCCAGGTGTTGCCGAAGGGGTCGCAGTCGAAGAAGTGCATCTCTTCATATGCCATGAAGGCGTTGCCGCAGTCCCAGAGAGGGGAGAAGTGCCATTTCTGATTTTCTCCGAAGTCTCTGAAGAGGTATGTGGAGCCATGATAAGACTCGGTGTGGCCTATGAGTTCCTCCACTATATAATAGCGTGCTGCGTCGTCAAGTTCCATATAACCCCAGAGATTATCGTTGTGAGATTTCACGAGTGAGTGCATCGTGTTGAACTGCTCAGTGATGAATCTCTTCTGGAGATCGGAATACTCCTCAGGAGTGTCGGGTGTGACGTAAAGCTGGTCATCGACATTCTCATCATCGTTGAGCACTATGGTGTTGGGGTCATCTTTGTAATTGTCGAGTTCTACGAGGTAGCCACCCGAAAGTAGTTTGCCATCCTCCACATTGTCGTCGAGTTCGGTAATCTGTATGCGTCCGTCGCCCACCCTTATTGACTCAGTGAGGAAGTAGAGACCACGGTAGTCGCCGTTGATAACTATTTCCACAGGAGTCATGCCGGGCGTCCAGGGGAGCTGGATTCGTTTGCCGAGGTTGAAGCCGGTGAAGTTGCGCAGGTAGCCAAACTGGTCATCTGCATGCGCCAATATGGCATAGTGCTTCGACTTGTCGGGAGTGAGGCCGAGCATATTCTGTTTCTTGCCGAGTTTTAGTTTGAAAGGCTTCTTGGCAAACGCTGTGCGGGTGTAGTTGCCGCGAGCCTTGATTTCGAGAGGCAATTGCTCCTCTGCTGAGCCTATCGACTTGAATTCGCTACCTTCGGGCACAGTCATATAATACGTGCCGGGACGGTATTTCTTGTCGCCGAGGTCTTTGCTCAGCACATAGTTGTCAAGCTCCGCTGTGGCGTTGCCAAGGTCATCAGCCTTGTATACGTTGATATATATCACAGGGAGTGTGCCGGTGGGTTGCTGGCCGGTTATCACAGGGTCGTCACCACCCTGCTCACCGTTGCGTGTCATGGTGAACTGCATCGCATTGATGTCGATGGTCAAGTCGTAAGTGGTATTGGCTTCGAGCGTCACTTTCCAGCTGTTGTCCTTTAAATCCGGATTATCCGACACTTTAAGCATTTCCACCTTCTGTCCAAATGAGAACTCGGTGTTGTTGGCAGCAGGGCTGAATCTGCCCTCGTTCATTGTGTCCCAATCTTCATTCTCAGGATTATCGGCGAGGGTAGTGGTGAACCCGAAGTAGATTTGGCCGGGAGCGTCACCATCTGTGGTTAAGGAATATGTGAACTTGCCATCGGACGTGCGATGGCATTCATTGCCCGTTGCCGGATTCCAACCGGCTCCCAACGGCTCGTTGCCGATGATATAAAGATGGTTAGGTGTGGCGGCATGGCCATAAAGGGCTGTCAGCATAACTGCCAGCGTCATGTAGATTTTCTTCATGTGAATTGAGTTTGGTATATTGTTTTTGATTATGTAGGTATCAGATATCAAGATGTTATGAATTGGATTTTGCTCCAACATATAATAACGATGATTTGCAGGTTTAATTATAGCCGGGAGCAACTCTGCCTCATCTTTTACCCATTGTGCAATATTTTTTGAAAAAATTACTGAAAAAATTCTTTATTCACAAAAATTTATCTTAAATTTGGGGAAATAAACAATCTGATAATAACAACAAATACCATAAACACAAACCTCTAATTTTAAAAGCTGTGACTAAGAAATTAAAAATCAGAGATTTGACGCTGCGCGACGGCCAGCAGTCACTTTTTGCAACTCGTATGAAGCAGGAGAACGTAGACAAACTCCTCCCTCTCTATCGTGATGCAAAGTTCTATATAATGGAAGTCTGGGGCGGTGCAGTGCCCGACTCTGTTATGCGTTACTTAGGCGAAAGCCCATGGGATCGTCTGCGTGCATGCTCCAAGGCTATGAAGGGCATCTCGCTCCTCTCTGCACTTTCGCGTGGCCGTAATCTCTTCGGATACGTTCCTTATCCCGATTCTGTGCTCGAAGGTTTCTATAAGAAGGCTATCGAGAATGGTCTGAACGTAATGCGTATCTTTGACGCTCTCAACGATATCAACAATATAAAGGGCTCTATCAAGATGATCAATGACCTCGGTGGCATTTCCGACACCGCTGTCTGCTACACTGTCGACCCCAAGGGCACTCCTGAAGCTGAAAAGGTCTTTACCGACGATTATTTTGTCAACAAGGCCAAGGAGATGGAGAAGCTCGGTGCCAAGATGATTACCCTCAAGGATATGGCCGGTCTCGTAAGCCCGTCGCGTATCTACACTCTTATGCCGAAACTCAAGGAGGCAGTGAAGGTTGACATCGACTTCCACACTCATTGCACCCCCGGTTATGGTCTTGCAGCTGTGCTCACTTCCATTATCCGTGGCGTCGATATCGTCGACACCAACATCTGGTGGTTTGGCGGTGGCTCCGCAGCTCCCTCTATCGAGCTTATCGACATTTTCTGCCGCAAGCTCGGTGTTGAGGTAGATGTCAATATGGAGGCCGTTGCCAAGATTCGTCATGAACTTAAGGATGCCCGCAAGGCTCTCGCTGAGTTTGACCTCAATAAGGACAAGTGGCCTAAAGACTTCGACGAGGCTTACAAGGCTATGCCCAAGGAGATTGACGCTGAGTTTGATCGCGCCATCGAGGCTGCCAAGGCCAATAAGGAAGAAGAGCTTCTCGACGCTTGCCACAAGATTGAGGCATATTTCGGCCTGCCGAAGCCCAATGAGTTGGTTAAGAATGCAGAGGTGCCCGGCGGTATGTACTCCAATATGGTGGCCAACCTCCGCGCTCTCGGTCAGGAAGACCTTCTCGAAGAGGCTATGGCCCTCATCCCGAAGGTGCGCCGCGACGCAGGTCTCGTGCCTCTCGTCACTCCTACAAGCCAGATCGTAGGTTCGCAGGCTGTCAACCTCGCAGTAGACCGCCGCAAGGGTAACCCCGACTATACTCAGAAGAACAATCAGTTCGTAGGTCTCGTTAAGGGTGAATATGGCACAACTCCAGTACCCGTAGATCCGAAGTTCCGTGAGTTCATCACAGGCAACGCTGAGGAGAAACCTTACGATGTCTCTACTCACAAGACTCCCGACAACCCGGTGCTCGAGAAATATGGCAATGTGAAGCTCGCTCAGAATGAAGAGGAATTCCTCCTTCTCGAACTTCTCCCCGCTGTGGCCAAGACTTACCTCACCAACATCCGCAAGAAGGAGTTTGAGGCAAAGGGTGCCGCTGCCCAGGCTGAGGCAAAGGCTGCTCCCGCAGCCGGAGGTCCCGTTACCGGCGAGACTTTCTGCGCTCCGATGGGTGGTACCGTAATGGAAATCCGCGTTAAGGCAGGCGACACTGTTAAGCCCGGCGACGTGGTGCTCGTTTACGAAGCCATGAAGATGGAGAATGACCTCGCTTGCGACAAGGGTGGCGTGGTTAAACAGGTGCTCGTGGCCGAAGGCGATGTGATGGGCACAGGTCAGCCTCTCATCGAATTCGCCGGTGCAGGCGAAGCTGTGGCTCCCGCTGCCGAAGAGGCTGTGGTTGGCTCAGGCGAAGTCATGAAGGCTCCCATGGGTGGCACAATCCTCGAATATAAGGTGAAACCCGGCGATCATGTGAAGCCCGGCGATATCATCCTCGTGTATGAAGCCATGAAGATGGAAAACAATCTCATGAGCGACCGCGAAGGTACCATCGCAGCCCTTCTTCTCGACGAAGGTGAAGTGATGGCTACAGACCAGCCTATCATAGAGTTTGGCGTAGCAGGTGCTAAGCCCGCAGCTCCGAAACCTGCTCCGGCTCCCAAGCCTGTGGCAGCTCCGAAGCCCGAGGCTCCCAAGGCAGCCCCGGCAGCAGCTCCCTGCGCAGTGAAGCCTGTTGACATCAGCAAGGCATACTCACCCGTGGAAGGTGGAAGCTCGTCACACTTCGTGCTTCCCACCGGACGCAAGGATAACGGAGCAACATTGAAGCTTGCAGCCGGAACTACAATGGAAATCAACGTAGCCCCCGACGGTTCAATCCAAATCCGCATCACAGCCGGCAAGTAAAAACAACAAGTAAACACACCAAGTAAAATAAAAAAATAGCGGTCGAAGTCCCGACCGCTATTTTTTTTGTGGTCGTCATCGGCGCTGTCTATATACTTTCTTGCACCAACTCATTATAATGGATTAAAGTGGATTAGATTTAATCAGTTAATATTCACTATCTTTGTCCTGTAATCAAATTAATTTCAAAGATATGAACATTCTATTAAAATCCGCCTTTGTGGCTGTCGTGTGCATGCCAATGGTTTCGTGTCAGAAAGAATTGCCAAAAGTTGTAACACCTGCTACAACTAAGATTGAAGGCAATCTCGGTAAACATTTCGTGCTTGTAGATAAGGAGTATAAGTTCCCTGATTTCGACAATGCTTTAAAAGTTGAGTTAAAAAGAGTAACGTCTGAGTATGAGTATTCATCTACCGAGGCCGGTATTGGTTATGAGTTTTATGATGAGAGTGGCAATGTCATTGTCTCAGAAAAGGCAGTTCTCGAACCAATAACGCCAATAGAGTGGGGAAGTGTATTCCCTACAAAAGAGGGAGAAACAACGACTAAATATGTTTACCTCAAAGGTTGGCCTGAAGCATATCGTGGAGCCAAATCTTTCAAGCTCATCTTGGATTGTAATGAAGTAGAAGATAGTGATAATTAATC
>CAJUIJ010000176.1 GCA_910586175.1 uncultured Muribaculaceae bacterium
GCTTTGTATGTCCTGAAGTTTGATGAGTTCATCGCGAAGCTGGGCTGCTTCGATGAAGTCAGTGCGTTTTGCGGCCGCTATCATGTCGCGTCTCACTTTCTCTATCATGGTCTCAAGTTCGTTGCCGCTCATATATTCGATCACCGGATCGGCAGCTACAGTCACTTTGTGTTCCTCTTCTATATATGCTCGTGGAGTCGCCCTTCTCTCTTGCGACTGCGAGTGTGCCGGTTGACGGCGTGTTGTCGCGCTGTCGCGTCTCGACTTGCGGTCGGTCTCTTTTTCTTCATATATTTCGAGCAGGTCAGTGCTTACGGTTTTCACAATCTGCTTTGGTGTGATGCCGTGCTCTTTATTATATGCCATCTGTTTTTCACGGCGACGCTCTGTCTCATCGATGGTGCGCTGCATTGAATCTGTTACTTTGTCGGCATACATTATTACCTTGCCATTCACATTACGTGCAGCTCGACCTGCCGTCTGAGTGAGCGACCTGTGGTTACGCAGGAATCCCTCTTTATCGGCATCGAGTATAGCAACAAGGCTCACCTGCGGCAAATCCAGACCCTCTCGCAGAAGGTTTACCCCTATCAGCATGTCGTAGACTCCTTCGCGCAAGTCTTCCAGGATTCTGATGCGTTCCAATGTGTCTACATCGCTGTGTATGTAGGCTGACTTTACACCCCATTTGGTCAGGTGACCATGCAGCTCTTCAGCCATGCGTTTTGTAAGTGTGGTCACAAGCGTACGCTCTCCGGCCTCTGTGCGGAGTCGTATCTCTTCCATAAGGTCGTCTATCTGGTTGAGCGTCGGTCGTACCTCTATCTCGGGATCAAGGAGTCCGGTGGGTCGTATTATCTGCTCGGTAAATACTCCTTCGGTCTGCTGCATCTCGTAGTCGCCCGGTGTGGCGCTGACATATATTACTTGTGGTGTGAGTTGTTCGAATTCCTCAAACTTCAGTGGCCTGTTGTCGAGTGCTGCGGGAAGCCTGAATCCATATTCCACCAAGTTCATCTTGCGTGACAGGTCTCCGCCAAACATGCCTCGCACCTGCGGCAATGTCACATGACTCTCATCTATTATTGTCAGGAAGTCCTTAGGAAAGTAGTCAAGCAAGCAGAATGGACGTGTGCCGGGACTACGGCCGTCGAAATAGCGTGAGTAGTTCTCTATGCCACTGCAATGTCCTAACTCTTTGATCATCTCAAGGTCGTAGGTGACGCGTTCGCGAAGCCTCTCGGCTTCGAGTATACGTCCTTCACGCTGAAAAAAGTCACACTGGGCACCGAGGTCAAGGCTTATTTGGTCTACCGCCCTTATGGTCCGTTCTTTAGTGGTAACGAAGATGTTGGCCGGATATATATTGAATCCTTCCATATCTTCTATTGGCATGCCGCTCTGTGGGTCTACTGTCTGAATACGCTCTATCTCATCTCCCCAGAACATTACTCTCAGCTGTATCTCCTCAAACGATAGCATGATGTCTACAGTATCCCCTTTGACGCGGAACTGGCCGCGCTGTAAATCTATCTCTGTGCGGCTGTAAAGCGAGTCTACAAGCCTTCGCAAAAATTCATTGCGCGTTATATTCTGGCCGACTTTTACACTGACAACTGTCTGTGTAAAATCTTCAGGATTGCCCATGCCGTAAATGCAGCTCACCGATGACACTACGATAACGTCTCGTCGGCCTGACAATAATGCTGCTGCTGTAGAAAGCCGAAGTCTGTCAATCTGGTCATTTATGGCGAGGTCTTTCTCTATGTATTTGTCGGAGCCGGGTATATAGGCCTCAGGTTGGTAGTAGTCATAGTAGCTTACGAAATATTGCACACTGTTTTGCGGAAAAAAGTTTTTGAACTCCGCATATAGCTGAGCAGCAAGCGTCTTGTTGTGCGACAATATCAATGTCGGACGTTTCACCTGCTGTATCACATTGGCCATGGTGAAGGTCTTGCCTGATCCGGTCACGCCTAAGAGTGTCTGGTGGGGGAGTCCTTCCTCCACACCTTTCGATAGCTCTGCTATCGCCTCCGGTTGGTCTCCGGTCGGCATATATTCCGACGTTAGTTTGAATTCCATCTGTTCCCTGTTTATCTTCTTGCTTTATATAGGTAGCGCACAAAGGATGTGTGCATTTTTTACAAATATAATACAATCTTTCGGTGCATGCAAATTATTGGGGATAGTTTGAACCTTGTTGTTTGTTGGTATGTTGTATCAGTAGAAGTTTCTTAAACTAATTAATCTTAATCATTATGGAAAAACATGAAATCAACGCAGGTCTTCATCTTGGCCTCGCTATCGCTAAATTGTTTATGAAAGCTGCCGGCGTTGCCGTTGCAATATGTCTCGTTAAGGAAGTGCATAGGGTGCATAAGGCTATAGAGCGCAGGGAACATAAATAATATGGATTTACATGGTAGCCGTCGCTCTTGCTGCGGCTACTTTTTTCAGATAATCGTTAATAAACTCTATTTTAATACTATAAGCTATGGCTAATATAGGACTTGGAATCACTCGCTATCGCTGGATTCCCCTTATTGTAGGCATAATTGCGATAGGTCTCGGCATTTGGTGTCTCTGCTCTCCGGTTTCATCTGTGCCTGTTATGGCATACATTTTTGCTGGACTTGTCTGTGTTGCCGGCATATTCAATCTCTGCTTCGCAGGTTTGAACCACCGTGTTGCCCCTAACTGGGGTTGGGCTGTCGCTCTTGGCATTCTTGATCTCGTGGCGGGTATTTGGATGTTTTGCCTTCCGGAGCAAGAACTCGCGGTAACATTCGTTATAGTACTTGGCATATGGTTGCTTTGTGTCGCAATCAATGCAATCTGCGAGACGCTTGTGCTCAGTCGCAATTCTGTGGGTTGGACTATTTTCTCTGTCATTATGCTTGTCCTCTCCATCTATTTTGCCATTGTGGTGATTTCTTCACCTGTTACAATGGCTGTTGCAGGCTGGCTATATCTTGGCATTTCGCTGATAACTTACGGTATATTCCGCGTGTCGATGTACAGCCGTCTTAAAACTCTTAACAAAATGACTGACGGAATGCTGTAAACGTATATATTCAATTTTTTTAACTCTAATTATGATAAGACTGAATTGTTTTCTTGAAATCTCAGACAGCTCGCTTCGTGAGAAGGCTATTGAAACTGCCACAGAACTCGTGGAGCTGTCGCTTAAGGATGAAGGCTGCATATCTTATGAGGCTTTCGCAAGTATCACATCCGATAACCATATAGAAATAGTGGAAACATGGAAAGATGATGAGTCTCTCCGATGCCACAGTGAATCGGAACATTTCAAGCGTCTCGTGCCTATTCTTCATAGTTGTGGCACCATGACTCTCGAAAAATTTACTTTCTGATGTTAAATCTCTTTTAACAGTGTATTATATTTGCAATTTTTATGCGCGGGGTGACGATTTTTTGACCAATCGCCACCCCGTTGCTATATTTGTCGCAGTTAACCAATTTAGCTGACGATGAAAAACTTTATTTTTGCCATTTTATTGGCGTTTACGGCCTTTTTATCTAATGGCCGGGAGATTGTACTTCTTGATGGCCCGTTCAAAGCCGATTGGAGTGACAAGCATTGCGTGGATCCCATGCAGTTGGCGGGCGTGGTGCCTGGTGATAAGATCCATGTCTATACAAGTAATCTGTCAAATTATGCTCAAGCGTTTATCCGTACTAAGGGTAATGGGTGGCAGGCCATTAGTCCGGAGTTTGATAGCGTGCGCATATTTGGTGATCTTGAATGTGTGCTTGACCAGCACCTTATAGAGGTGATTGAAGATGAAGTATTGATGTTTGGGGGTGATGGTTATACTATAGAGAAGGTGACTTTAATAACGGATCGCCCTGAAGTTGTTTTTGAAGGTTACGATGACTTGTGCGACAAGAATGCATCCGACGACACAAAACGCATATACAATCTACTCAGAGACTGTTATGGAAAACGTAGCATTTCTTGCTCTATGGCGGAGGTGGATTGGAATTATAAGGAAGCAGGTTATGTGAAGTCTTGGACCGGTATGTATCCGGCTATGAATGGTTTTGATTATATTCATCTTACTTATGATTGGGAATATTACAGTGACATTACTCCGGTAAAGGAATGGTGGGATATGGGTGGCCTCGTCACTATCTGTTGGCATTGGCGCGCTCCGGACAGCCAATCTGTGTGGGAAGCTTATAAGGCAGACAATAATGAGAAGACCGTATTCGAGGGCTTTTACGCAAGTGGCGGCGGCAGTCCAACTACGGCTTTCAGCCCTGCAAACGCAGTGAAGGAGGGCACGTGGGAAAATGAGTTCGTTATTTCCGATTTGGCGAAGGTCGCCACCAAACTTAAGAAACTTCAGGAAGCCGGAATTGTTGTAATATGGCGACCTTTGCACGAGGCTGCTGGCAACAGTACTATATATAATGATGGAAAAGCCTGGTTTTGGTGGGGTGCCGATGGTGCCGAACCCTGCGTGAAACTTTGGCATATGATGTATGACTATTTCACTCAGGAGGGTATTCACAATCTGATTTGGGTGTGGACTTCGCAGACTAAAGATAAGAAATGGTATCCGGGAGATGACTATGTAGACATGATAGGTCGTGACCTGTACAATTACACAATAAATGATGCCGCTTACAATTTCACGTATCTCACTACATATTACCCCAACAAGATGATTGCTCTTTCGGAGTGTGGCTATTCAGGAGGTTCAAGCCCCTACGTTTCTGACCAATGGGAAGCCGGTGCTAAGTGGAGTTACGCGATGCCGTGGTATCATTATGATTACAAACTTGGCGGCAATCATCAGTATGCAAATGACGATTGGTGGAATGATTGGTTTAATGCCGACCATGCACTTACTCTCGATGACATGAAGTCTCTCCGCGCAAAATATCTCGCTTCAGATGTGTCAGGCGTGGATGCTCCAATAATGGAGTATACTAAGCATTATAATGATGAATGGTACACTATAGAAGGAGTGAAAGTAAAAGAACCTACAGCTCCCGGCATATATATAAAGAATGGAAAGAAATGGGACACTGCCAAACTTCCGTGGATGAATTTTTCAGATTCAGCCAAAAATGCGTG
>CAJUIJ010000177.1 GCA_910586175.1 uncultured Muribaculaceae bacterium
TGATAAAGGAATATCTGAAAGGTCAGCCCGTGCTTAGGGCATGGCTATTCGGTTCATACTCCAGAGGTGAAGAGAACCCTCAAAGCGATATTGATATATTAGTTGACTACGACCACAAGAATCATTCCATATCTCTTTTCACAATTATCGAGATTTCTTTGGGTTTGGAAAAGATAACGGGGAAAAAAGTTGATTTAATTGAGAATGGATGCCTCATGGATTTTGCAGTTGAATCAGCCAACCACGATAAAATACTTATATATGAGAGAAACATCAAGGGATATTGAAAGACTCAACCATATGATAAACGCCATTGAGGTTGTGCTTTCTCGATATAAAAATTATAAAGAAAGGGAAATTGAAGAAGATCCTATTCTATGGATTTGTAAAACACCTTGAAATGATGGGCGAAGCTGCATACATGCTTACAAAAGAATTCAAGGCCACTAACGATTTGATAAATTGGAAAGTTATTGAGGGGTTGAGACATGTATTAGTCCATGGATATTACAAGATCAAGCCTGCTGAAATATTCAACACAATAAATAATGATTTAGAACCTATACTCTATAATCTCAGAAAGATTTTGAGTAAATATCCGAGCGAATAAAATTTGGCAGTGTGGGGAGAAAGAGGTAATTTTGCGTTATGGAATTCAGACTTGAAGCAGAAGCAGCGGGGAGCAACGCCCGCGCCGGTGTCATCACTACCGATCATGGTGAGATACCGACACCCATATTCATGCCTGTAGGCACTGTAGGAAGCGTAAAGGGAGTACATGCCCATGAGCTGCGCAACGACATAGATGCCAAGATTATCCTCGGCAATACTTATCATCTTTATTTGCGTCCGGGCCTTGACGTTTTGCGCAAGGCCGGCGGTCTGCATAAGTTCAACAGCTGGGATCGCCCTATACTCACCGATTCGGGCGGATTTCAAGTGTTCTCACTCGCGTCAAACCGTAAGTTGAAAGAGGAAGGTGCATGGTTTCGCAGCCATATCGACGGCAGCAAACATCTCTTCACACCTGAGGGTGTCGTGGATATAGAACGCGCCATCGGAGCCGACATCATGATGGCTCTCGATGAGTGTCCTCCCGGCACATCCGACTATGACTATGCCAAGAAATCGCTCGGACTGACTCAGCGTTGGCTGGAACGCGGTTGGAAGCGTTACCGCGAAACAGAGGGGCTTTATGGTTACAGCCAGGCTTATTTTCCAATAGTACAGGGATGTGTATATCCTGACCTTCGCCGTGAGGCTGCCAAGCATGTGGCAGGTTTAGGTGCTGATGGTAATGCCATCGGAGGGTTGGCTGTGGGCGAACCTACCGAAAAGATGTATGAGATGATAGAGATTGTCAACGAAATACTACCCACCGACAAGCCCCGTTATCTCATGGGTGTAGGCACTCCTGCCAATATCTTGGAAGCGATAGACCGCGGTGTGGACATGATGGATTGCGTGATGCCGACAAGAAATGGCCGCAACGGAATGATTTTCACACGCCATGGCATTATCAACCTGAAAAACAAGAAATGGGCTGAAGACTTCTCCCCTCTTGACCCGGGAGGTCCGACGGGCATAGATGAAGAGTATTCGAAGGCATATCTGCGACATCTCTTCACAAGCCACGAATTGCTCGGCATGCAGATAGCGTCAATCCATAATCTCGCGTTTTACCTCTGGCTTGTTCGCGAAGCCCGCAAGCACATCCTGGCCGGCGACTTCAAGTCTTGGAAAGAAGAGATGGTAATAAATGTGACACGTAGACTCTGATTTTGACAACAGTAGGTTTTTACAGTAGAAAACTTAAAGATGAGCAACGCTAAACGCAAAAAGAGGAGTCTTATCCGTAAGGTCAATTTGAGCTTTCAATGGCGATGGCGCAACCGCAAATCCAAGAAGATGGTCGGCACATCGCTGTGGAGCAAGATTGGTGACATTTTTGGTCTTAAGTTGCTCGATTGGTTTATACTCAAAAAGTTTCTCGGCACTTACGTTTTCGCCACCGCGTTGATTCTCGCGGTGGTGTCGATGTTTGACATCACCGAGAAACTTGACGCATTTCTCAACGCACCGCTCAAGGAGACTATCTTCGACTATTTCATGTCGTTTCTCCCATACTTCGCCAACCAGCTGGCTCCGCTTTTCACTTTTATCGCCGTAATATTCTTCACTACGAAGCTTGCAGGCAACTCGGAGATAATCGCCATAATGTCGAGCGGTGTGAGTTTCAACAGGTTGATGCGGCCATATATGATCGGAGCCGCTGTGATAGCAGCCATGATATTCTGTCTGAGCAACTATATCATCCCACCCACCAACGTAAAGAGAATCGACTATACCAACAAATATGTAAAAAACAAGAAGATCACCACCGGCATAGATATAATGCTCATGGCAAGACCCGGCGAGGTAGTCTATATGGGCCGCTACGAAAGCGACACAAAGACCGGCTACGGATTCTCGTTCGACAAGTTTAAAGGCCATGAACTTGTGTCGCGCATGACAGCCCAGACCATACAATATGACAGCACGCGCCAATATCATTGGACAGCCTACAACTATATGATACGCGACTTCGACGGCATGTCGGAGAAGCTTCGCAAAGGTAATGTGCTCGATACGGTGATACCCATTGAGCCACGCGACTTCCTGATTCAGAAAAGTGATCAGGAGACTATGACTACACCGCAACTCAATGATTATATAGAGAAGCAGCGACAACGAGGTGTGGCAAATATCAAAGCCTTCGAGATAGAGAAAGAGCGGAGATATGCAGTGGCGGCGGCAGCATTCATATTGACATTGATAGGGGTATCATTATCGGCCAAAAAGACAAAGGGTGGTATGGGCTTGAATATCGGAATCGGTCTTGTGCTGAGCTTCAGTTACATACTATTCAGCACCGTGACAAGCCAATTTGCCACATCAGGCATGACATCACCCTGGCTCGCCATGTGGATACCGAACTTCGTATACCTCGCCATAGGACTATTCCTCTACTGGCGTGCCCGCAAGTTCTAAGAGCATGTTGTCGTCGCCGGAGGCTCCTCCCTCCCGGTGGCTTTGCGACACCTCCTCCTCCCAGTGCGCTATGCAACGTCACGAAGCACCGGGAGGGATGAGACTCCGTCGACAACAACTTAGAATAAATGCGTCAGCTGACGTTGATGCATAGTCCAAGACAGCTTTCAAGATAAGCGCAGCGCATACAGCTCAGCTTATAAATTATTACTTACGAAACTTGAATTTAAAATTTAAAATACTTCATTTTTACTATTCTATTTTCAATATCAGTTTTTTTTTATATTTTTGTGCGAATAAAATAAAAGGAATATGATAGAAGAAATAACTTTTAAAAATATAATGTCGTTTAAAAATGAAACGGTATTAAGTTTTGAGGCGACATCTGACAGGGCTATTGAATCATCTCATGTGGTGACAATGCCTAACGGAACACGTCTTCTGAGACTTGCTATAGTGTTGGGTTCAAATGCAAGCGGAAAAAGCAATCTCTTATATGCATTTGAGCAACTGCATTCATTTTGGACTTGCAATCCTACAAGTATTGACAGCGATACAAGCATAGAACCGTTTATGCTTGATAATATGACTCCCAAAGAGCCATCAGAATTCAGTCTTAAAATCTGGATTGATGGAATAAGATACTGGTACCAGCTCCAACTTACAAGAAAACATGTTTTGCTCGAACGGCTATCTTATTACAAAACCACACAGCCCATCATGATTGTTGAACGCAAATATGAAGATGGTCAATCAATAATTAAGACTAACCCTGCCGTACAGAAAATAGATAACGATGTGCTGAAAATGTTATCGCTAAACTGTTTTCCCAACATGTCAATTTTTGCAGCCAGAGGCAGATTAAATATGAAATTTGAGTATGTAGACACTTTTCGCAACTGGATATACAACAGCTTCATGCAAACAATTTATCCAGAAACAGACCTAAGTAGAAATGCCAAACGGTTACTTAAAGAGAACAACGACTTCAAGCGATACATGCTACAATTTCTAAGCATGGCAGACTTCAATATAACAGGACTTTCAGACCATCAAAATAATGTAGGGATACGCGAATTGGACTTCGAACATACCGTTGAAAACCATCGGGGTGTCGAAATGTATGAACTAAATTACGGACATCAGAGCAATGGCACAAAACGCGTAATCGGAATTGAATCTGCAATGTTTGAATTAAGCCACAATGATTCCTTCCTGATGATTGATGAAATGGATGCCTCACTTCATCCTGAAATAATGGAATATATATTAAGGCAATTTTTACTTGATGCTTCTAAAAGTCAACTTTTGATTACGACCCATTATGACGGATTACTTAGGACTGTCAACGACCTGATCAGAAAAGACAACATTTGGTTTACAGAAAAAGACAAGTCAGGCACTTCACAACTTTACGCACTCGTAGAATTCAAAGGCCTAAGTAAAATTGCCCATCTGGATAAAGCCTATCGCAATGGTGTATTCGGAGCACTTCCACAAATAAAAGATTGAAATATGTCAAGGAAAACTAACATAAGAGAACAACGCCGACCTCGCACTGTTATAGTAGGAGCCGGCATTACAGAATATTGGTATCTCAAACATCTTAAAAAACTGACGGGATATAGTTATGTTCTCCAACCAAGTTTATTTGGAGACGAATCAATGCAAACTATTCAACAGAGAATAAAAGATGCCATTTCAGAGGGTTCATCGGTTATTTGCGTATTTGATGAAGATGTAAGCCAATGGAACGACTCTGAAAAGAGACGTTTAGAAGACATTCATAAAACATATGGAAGCAATGATAAAGTAGTGATAGCAAGCAGTATGCCCTCTTTGGAATACTGGTTTTTGTTACATTACGATAACACAAACAGATATTTTGGCACATCCAACAAAGTGATCGAATCACTAAAGAAACATATCAGCAGCTTCTGCAAAAAAGAGCAATTCTTGCGTCAGGAGAAATGGGTAGTAAACATAATTGAAAAAGTTTAGTACATGACAAAAATTGAAATTCATGCTGTTAAACATCTAAATTTCAAGT
>CAJUIJ010000178.1:0-3364 GCA_910586175.1 uncultured Muribaculaceae bacterium
ATCATATTCACAACGAATATATGTTTAATAATCGTTAATTAATGTTGCATACGCATAAATATCTATGTTGGAATTGTAATTTACATCATATTCGCTGATGAAAAAGCATGATGATTACGAAAGGTTTTATATAAATTCACAGTATTATAATAGAAGGGTGATTGTTTCGTTATAAATAAGATGATACTTTCGAAACGCATCATATCGTTTGCCCTGTCAGCCCTTCCTATGTTTGCAATGACAATATCGGCGCAATCAGATGGCTATAGCTTCTTGAATATCCCCATGTCGTCGCATGTGTTCGGACTTGGGGGCAACAACATCGCCGTGATAGACGACGATGTGACGCTTGCCGACCAAAACCCGGCCTTGATAGGTCCGGAGCTTGACATGCAGGCGGCCGTGAGCTACATGTATTATATGAGTTCGGGCAACTTCGCGGGCTTCCGCTTCGGCACAGGTGCCGGTGAGCACAGCGGTTGGGGTATCGGTCTTCGATATCTCAACTATGGCACATTTGATGGATACGATGAGTTCGGCACGCCCACCGGAAGTTTCTCGCCCAATGATGTTATAATAGAAGGTTATTACGCTCGCGACATCTCATCGAGATGGCGTGGCGGCGCATCTATCAAGATGATTTACAGCGGTTACGAGCGTCATGAGGCATTTGCGATTGCCGCTGACCTCGGCGTGAATTATTATGATGATGAGAAAGACCTGTCGTTCTCCGTTGTGCTCAAAAACATGGGCGGACAGGTGAAACGCTTCAGCGACCGCTATGTGCGGCTTCCGTTCGACATACAGATTGGATATATGCAATCTATCGGTTCATCTCCATTTCAGGTAAGCATAACGGCCAATAACCTGACCCGTTGGAACATACCCTACTATTCATACAATAAGGATTCTGATGATGAGGTGCTGAAAGAGAAACGCAGCTTCATCAGCAATCTGTTTCGTCACCTCGTGTTTGGCCTGCAATACCAACCGAGCGAGAAATTCTATATTGACCTCGCCTACAATTACAAGACCCACAGCGACATGACGTCACTCAACAACACATTCCTGTCCGGCTTTTCCTTGGGAGCGGGCTTCAAGACAAAAGGATTTTATGTGGGAGCCGCATATGCCATGCCGCATAAGTCAGTGTCGTCGGTGATGCTAAACCTCTGCTGTTCGATTGGCGAGCTGATGCATTGATGCCCATAGCACTTTACAGCTCTGCGCTCAGTATATGCTCGAGTTCGGGGGCTGTAATCTTCACTTTTATCTTTCCCATCTGAGCCACAGATATATTACCTGTTTCCTCGCTAACTATGATACAGAGGGCATCTGTCTGCTGACTCATGCCCAAGGCCGCGCGGTGACGCAGACCGAGACTTTTTGGAATGTTCATATCATGGCTCACGGGCAAAATGCAACCCACAGACTTAATGCGGTTGCCGGCTATAATCATTGCGCCGTCGTGAAGCGGTGAATTCTTGAAAAAAATGTTTTCTATAAGCCTGACGTTGACATCAGCATCTATAATGTCGCCGGTCTTCTCGTAATCAGCGAGCGGCACCTTGCGCTGGAAAACAATCAAGGCACCGGTCTTTGACTTTGACATTGACATGCAGGCATACACCACGGCCATGATGTCGGCATGATTACTGTCCTCCCCCTTATTATGCTTGAAGAGCCTCATGAAGTGTTTCAGGTTTCCCCTTGCGCCTATGTCGATAAGCACCCGCTTGATCTGGTCCTGGAAAAGAATCACAAGCACAATAAGCCCGATGCTCATGAACTTATCGACAATAGTGCCGGTGAGGCGCAAGTCGAAAAGCTCGTAAGCCACAACCCATATAACAATAAAAGCAAGCACACCATAGAAGAGTGATAGCGTGCCGCTGCTTTTCATAAGCCGATAGAGATAGTAGAGCATCACAGCCACTATCAGGATATCGACAATATCTTTTATTCCAAATTCGATCATATAATCATAGTGCGTTTAGGCTTATCCACATCGGTCACTGTAATGACACTCTGCTCGTGCGATGTGTTGCGCTGCAACGCCGAGAATATCCTCACTGTCTCCATGGCCTCCTTCACGTCATGCACCCTGAGGATATCTGCACCATTAATCAATGCTGCCATATGAAGTGCGGTTGTGGCATTTAGCGATTCCTGTGGCGTCACTCCAAGTTCTTTATAAATCATGGACTTACGCGATATGCCCACGAGCAAGGGGCACCCGAGAGCTTTGAATGCGCTAAGCTTGGACATCAGCTCATAATTCTGGTCGAGCGTCTTGGCAAATCCGAATCCGGGATCGGCTATTATATCGGCCACGCCTAATTGGCGAAGCTTGTCGATTTTGAAAGCGAGGTCGCCCAGCACCTCTGCTACCACATCTCCATAGTCGGTATGGCGCTGCATCTCGGCGGGGTTGCTGCGAGTGTGCATCAGTATATAAGGCACACCGAGCCGTGCCACCGTATTGAACATCTCCGGGTCGAGGTCGCCGCCCGAAATATCGTTGATAATATCTGCCCCTGCTTTTACACAGGCTTCAGCCACAGAAGCTCGGAAAGTATCGACCGAGAGAGGCACAGCTTCGCCCACAGCTTCCCTGATTGCCTTGATGGCCGGAAGAAGACGTGCGCATTCCTCTTCCGCAGATACATCGTCGGCGCCGGGACGTGAAGAGTAACCTCCCAAGTCTATTATATCACAGCCGGCATGGAGCATGGAAACTGCCTGACGAGCGGCACCCGCAGTATCACGGCGGCTGTCAGCATAGAAGCTATCGGGCGTCACATTGATTATACCCATAACGAGGGGACGTGTCCAGATGCGCAATTCCCCTCTTATTTTCAGAGTCAGATCATACATTAACGCAAATTTACTAATTTTTTTCGATTGTATGGCTAATGAAATAAAAAAGGTTGCTTATTGTGCGTAAAGAGTGCTTTAGTGAGCAGAGAATGCTCTGATAGTTATGAAAAATTTGTGTAGGTGAAATGTTTTTTGTAATTTTGCAGACGGTTTCGCAATCTCTGGTAAGACATATGAAGCTTATTTACATTGCGAGATAATCTAAACATTTAAATTACAATGGATTTAATTAAAATTGCAGAGCAGGCATTTGCCACTCCCAAGAAGAACTTCGATGAGTTCGGCCCCGGTGACACAATCACAGTAGCATACCGCATCAAAGAGGGTAACAAGGAGCGTATCCAGCAGTATCGCGGCATCGTGATCAAGATCAACGGCTGCGGCGACAAGAAGCGTTTCACTGTCCGCAAGATTTCTGATGGAATCGGTGTGGAGCGCATCTTCCCCATGGAATCTCCGTTCATCGAGTCAATCACCGTCAACA
>CAJUIJ010000178.1:3374-5003 GCA_910586175.1 uncultured Muribaculaceae bacterium
CGGTAAGGTGCGTCGCGCTAAACTTTATTACCTCCGTAACCTCACAGGTAAGAAAGCCCGCATCAAAGAGCGCATCGTCAAGAAAGAGAAATAATCCAATCGGATTGCACGAAACGAGAATGAGCCGTTGCTTAAAGCTGCGGCTCATTCTCATTTTTTATACGTCAAAAGGGTTTGCGATATTTCTCAGGGTTCTGAATTTCGTCGAGGATAGATAGATAAGATGCAAAACGGCTCTCTGAAATATAGTGATTCTCCACTGCCCGGCGCACAGCACATCCCGGCTCCCCAACATGCTTGCAGTCACCATACTTGCAGTCTGTAGATATCCTGAAAATCTCCGGGAAAAAGTGTGACACCTCTATAGGGTCAAAATCAATCGTACCGAATCCTCTGATTCCCGGCACATCTATAAGCACTCCCCCGCCAGGCAGGTCCACCATTTCGGAGAATGTAGTGGTGTGCATGCCCTGATGGTGAATGTCTGAAATCTTGCCGGTCTTCAAGTTGGCATCGGGCACCATGGCATTGATAAGTGAAGATTTGCCCACTCCGCTGTTGCCCAAAAGCAACGTGGTCTTATTTCGAAGTCTATCAGCAAGCACTTCAACACCTGCGCCCGTGACAGAGGACACTTCCATAACATCATAGCCTATACCCTCATATAGAATCTTCAAACCCTCTGCAAGTTCGCGGTCATCCTCATCCCATATGTCGCTTTTATTGAGAATCAACATCGCCGGCACAGAATAAGCTTCTGCAGTGGCCAGAAAACGGTCTACAAATGTCGTGGGAGTCACGGGATCGCGCAACGACATGACGAGAGCTGCCATGTCAAGATTGGCGGCGAGTATATGAGATTCTTTCGAGAGGTTGGAGGCACGACGTATTATATAATTGCGTCGTGGCAGAACCGCTGTGATGTAGTCGGCATCATCGGCAGCCTTGCTCACCGACACGCGGTCGCCAACAGCCACCGGATTGGTGGTGCGAATACCTTTTATACGGAAATTGCCCTTCACCCTGCATGTCACCTCACGACTATCGTCAAGACGCACCTGATAACTGCTGCCGGTGTTGCGCACCACCACCCCATCACCCTCGGGTAAATTATTACGATTCATATTTGCCATAGTGCAAAATTACAAAAATAATCAACACCTCTTTAACAAAATCTGACTCTATTTTGTTAAAATATAAAGAAAGCGTATCTGCATCGCACACAAAATCAGAAATTAAGTGATTTTTCGGATAATGCAGAAGATTATATATGCAATATAATACACTTCTTTACAAAAAGTAATACAAAAACTGCAAATAATTAACGAAATATTTTGAAAATTTAAAAATATTCTCCAATTTTGCAGCCGAAATGATAAATGTTTAACTAAAATTTTTAATAATGACTATTGAAACAATCGGCACCTGGGCAGGTGAAGTCTACAAGGCACTTGAAAATTCAGAGACACGTATGCTTGGCCTGAAGGGTGTGAAAAAAGCAACCAAACTTAAGAAAGATGAACTGATGGCAGCCATAGGCTGGCTCGGTCGTGAAGGTAAGCTCGTCATCACAGAAAACGACGAGGAAATAGTGCTCGCACTGGTTTAACAACTATATAAAACAAAGAG
>CAJUIJ010000179.1 GCA_910586175.1 uncultured Muribaculaceae bacterium
CGTTTGCGTTTGCAAAATTAGTGCAAAAAATGCCGCTGTGCAAATTTTGTTCAAATAATTTCCGCGAAATAACGGTTTTATTCTAACATCTTGTTGATACTCAATCGAATCAAAATATGTTAAAATATCTTTTGTTTTGTTAATTTGATTTTTGATATTTTTATTGGGGTGGGTTTATATTGGATTTTCTTGTGGCCGTGGCACAGCCACGGCAAACAGAACACCCCTTGACGGCGCATTTTTTGCCTTCAAGGGGTGCTCTTTTATAATAATGGGGCTTTATTGCGATAGTTTTATTGTGATAATAGCGGGCTTCTTGTAATAGCGGGTACCTTTTAATAATACTTTTTTAAATTATTCTTTTTTGATGATAGAGGATCGATGCTTACATTTAGTTTGCCACGTGGGGTATGAAGACTATCAGGCCTGTTGCTACTGCTGCTATTACAAATAACAGTACTGCGCCTGCTGCAATATCTTTTGCAGCTCCTATCAGTGGATGGCGTTCTTTTGTTATTGCGTCGGCGAGTTTCTCTATCGCTGTATTGAAAGCCTCTGCCATTAATACGCCGCCTATACATATCAGCACTGCACACCATTCCCATCTTTCTATCTTGAAGATTATGCCACACGCTATCACACATATGGTCGCCACAAGATGGATCTTGGCGTGCGCTTCCGTCTTGAACATGCTGTATATTCCTTTAAAAGCGTATTGGAATGCCTTCGCGCGTTGATTAAGGTATCGCTTAAACATGACCCGGTATCTTCTACATTGAAAAATCAGAATTCGAAAGAGGCATACAGGCCAATGGAGGTGCCATTTGATACGGGGGAAACCTGCAAGTTGTGCTTCTTGGCCCAGGGGCGTGTGAATATCAGCGCACTTCCGGCACCGATAGCTCCTCCTATCACAACATCGTACCAGTAATGTTGCTGCGCGAAGCATCTCCCCCACCCCACGTAGCATGATAATATATATGCGGGAACACCGAATTTCCAACCGTATCGGCGTTGAAGGTATGTAGCAGTTGCAAAAGATACAGCCGAGTGACCAGAGGGGAAAGAGTGCAGATTGGAGCCATCAGGGCGTGGCTCTTTGACGGTATACTTGAGCAGGTAGGTGACTCCTGCGGTGACGGCTGCTGTCTCCACTCCTTGCAGAAGACCTTTCCAGTCTTTCATGCAGAGAGTGCCTACGAGAGCGGCTGCGGGGAGCGCGAGGGCCACTACATCGGTGGATGTGTCTACACCCTTACGTGCTGCTGACCGGTGTGGGTCTCCGCCCGCGAAACAGGGTGCTGAAATCAGCAATATTAGAGTTGATATTATCAATTTTTTCATAAGTAATGAGTCATTTTAAATTTAAGTAAAGAGTTTTTATTTGAATTTGCTTTGGCTTCTTTTTGCCACATTGAAAATTCCTCATCAGTTACATAGCCCGCTATGCGCCTTCTTCCGAATTTCCAATCTGACAAAAATAAGCACAAATCAAATTTAAATTTAAAATGACTCATTACTTACTTATTGTGATTTATAAGTGTATTATGGGAGATCCCAGCCGAATGATAACTGGTCTACGTAGAGAGTTGAGCCGTCGCCGCCGGTGAAATAGTCGCCATATTTTGAGGCGGCACATGTTATCACCATATAAGAGGGAACCTTGGAGGTGTCTTTATATGTGATTTTTATTTCGAACGGCTCGTATGCGCTCATCTCTCCGCTATAGGTTAGTTCGCCGTATCCTATCACGCAGGATGCGTTCTTATCGAACAGCACACGCTCAGAGGGTTTGGTGTGAATTTCGTAGGGGGCAGTCCAGTCAGTAAGCGCCACATATATATGGCAAGAGTCCGGTCTTCCTTTCAGATATTTATAATCTGCATCACCGAGCTGGTCTATGGCCTTTGCCGAATATTGGTAGAAACCATTTAGCTTGGTCGGCCTCAGAGTCCACGGACGGCCAAAGCCGAGCACACCATTCATGCCTTCTGTGCGTAGATATTCGCCGGTAAAGATTGATCCTGCACCGAGTTTGCCCATACCCATTAGAGCCACTTTCTGCGACTTGCACATGGCAGCCTTGCCGCTGCCGGTGGGTGTATGGTCGGAGGGAGTGGTCAAGTTTATACCAAGAGTCATCGAACCGGAGTTGCCCGTATCCCAATAACGTTGGCCATTCTCATCCCAGGGATTCCACATACCCCTTTGAGTCTTATGCCACTGCTCGAAATCACCATTGGGGATATCTGCGGTGGCCTGCGTGGTGACAGTCATCTCCTCGCCTAACGAATTGTCGCTGTATGCACGCACCACGTATTCGGTAAGTGGTTCGAGTCCGGGAATGAAGCAGGAGAAGATACCCTTATTGGAGGTGATATACTGTTTTGGGACACGAGTCCAGTCGGAGTCAGTAGTCTTCTTATACTCGAAACCATTCTCGGCATTGGAAGAGCCACTACCATATGCCCAAATCACCTTAGACCATGCGTCCACACGATCGGTGGCAACCGGGGTATCCTGAATCTGGCCATATATGGTCCAAATTTCGGTTCGCCCATGATAAGTCACCTCCACTCGAAGCGGGTAAGAGAGGTCGATTGGGCCCGGCTTGAGGTCAGGGCTCATGGTGGTTATCCCCTCCGGGCCGAGCTTGACACGCTCAAGCAGAAGATTGGAGAGGTCGGTGCCCTCCATGACAGTCACCACCACTCGATGTGCGGCCACATCCACAACAGACTCACCCAGCTCATCCTTGACCTGGAAATAGCGAGGGATATCCTGCACTGCCTTCAATTCCCACGTATACTCCTGAAAACGATAAAGAGTCACGAAGAGAGGGGAAGATAGGTCGTAAGTACCCTCAAGGAGATTAGGGTCAGAGACTCCATCTTCAGATATCTGATAATCCGTGAACTTCACATTCTGAATATCGGTGGTTTCCTCAAGATAAAGAGTTACCTCATATGCAATATTATCAATATACGCCTCCTTGGACTCTCCCTCGGCTGCAATAGAGAGTATCAACTGAGGGATGCGGGGAAACGGGAGATCATTCTTGATACAGGACCCGACAAACAGCAGGCACAGGAGCGAGCAAGAGGCGAGCCTTAGAAACTTACGTGATTTGAAAAAGCGCATAAGCACAATAGAAGTTGGTATCATAGCGTAGCTGCGACACCGAAATTAATATTGAAGAGATTGAATCGGAAACTTGCACCGGAGGAGAAGCGGTCGCCATGCGGCACACCATCCTCACGCTGTTTCTCATTCTTGAGGTAGAAACCGAAAACGCCGAAAGAGACATGGAAGGCAACATTCTTCATGATGAAGACCTGGATGCCGGGAGAGAAATTGAGGTCAACCTCAGTCGTTGTGGTATAAGTATCGCGAAGTTCACCACCATAAGGGCGACGGAAATTGCTGTTGCCGGTCTTGAAAGCGAGTTCCACCTCATTGAAAACCCCAAATCTGCCCCTGCGCGTGAGGCCGAGGAACTGAGAGAGTGTCAATGCAGCAGAATATGATTCTGAACGATACATGATATCGGAGAGGTTGAAATTCATATCCTCCATCACATCGACGTTGAAAGAATCGATGTTACCCTTAGCATTATAATATCCGAACTTCAGACCCACGGCGAGATTATTCCTTATGAAATATTGCACATATGGCCTGATAGAGAAGGCATGGGCACCGATCTTGATGTCAGACAAAAGACCGAAAATATCAAGATCCTCTGTGCCGAGTTCACCGTAAGATGCTGTAAGACCAATCGACCATACCCCCTTGGGAATATACAGGAAATTAGACAACCCTCGGTCATAACGGCCCAAGTTAACTGACTTCAGCACCATCGGCACCGTATCACCTTTATGAATAGTCTGCTCTTCGAGGTCGAGTTTATTCATGTCATCGACCACCTTGGAGTGTCCGTCGAGCAAGCGAAGCACATCATCCTGAAGCGTATCAGGCACAAAGATGTAAGCTCCTTTAACCCCGTTGTCGTCAGCAAAAGCGGATTGTTCGTCAGAGGCCGACGCAACTGAGGCAGAGGGCTTAGACACCGATGCAGAATCTACCCTTATCGCCGGATTAGGCACCGAATAAGTGACCTTGCGGGCCTGAGTGGAGATAGGGGCGAAAGAGGATATGCATAGAAGCACCGCCATCGGAAGTAAATATAACAGATGTCTCATAGATAGAAAGTGGTGCCGAATGTTATACTGAACAGGTTGATCTTGAAATTGGCCGACTTGGAGTGACGGTGAGCCACATAAATGCGGTCGTTGACC
This sequence comes from uncultured Muribaculaceae bacterium, assembly GCA_910586175.1. GTDB lineage: Bacteria > Bacteroidota > Bacteroidia > Bacteroidales > Muribaculaceae > Lepagella. The sequence continues at coordinate 4,296 of CAJUIJ010000179.1, forward strand.
GACTTGGTGTTATGATAGCTGAAACCGAGCACACCTATGTTGACCTCCATTGCCGACCAGTCGGATAGAAATACCATCAAACCGGGCACAATGCCGATGTCGAGCGAGAAATTGGTCTCATAGGTGCCGGTAAGTGACTCCGAAACACCGCGGGTAATCTTGGTCTGGCCGCCACCGAGCTGAAGCTGAATCTCATTGAAGAAACCGAAACGCCGCGACTGGCCGAGCGAGAAATAATTGCGGAATATGGCCGTGGCATAATAATTATGCGAAAGGGCGTAAATATGGTCGAGATCAAACTCATTGTCCTGGCCAAGCACAATATTGGCGCTCGCGAGTTTGCCGAGCGAACGTGTATACGCGAACTTCAAGCCGACAGCCATATCATTTTTGAAAGCATAGGCAAGCATCGGCGTGACCTTGAACGTATAGGTGTCGGCATCGATATCCTCAAAGACAAAGAAATTATACTTATTCTGGTTGGTCTGCGAGTAAGATATCGATATACCCGTGATCCATTGTCCTTTGGGCACAAAGACCGTAGACTCCACATCGCGGTCGAACTTCTCCACACGTCTCGAGGCATTGATCGAGTCGACCATAGCCGGGGTGATATGGAGCGTATCATTATAAGCAGACTGACTCCGGGCACTAAAAATGCCCAGAGTCAATGCTATAATCATTATAC
>CAJUIJ010000180.1 GCA_910586175.1 uncultured Muribaculaceae bacterium
CTTTAAAGACTTTAAGGACTTTAGGGACTTTAAGGACTTTAGAGACTTTAAGGACTTTAGGGACTTTAGGGACTTTAAGGACTTTAAGGACTTTAGAGACTTTAAGGACTTTAAAGACTTTAAGGACTTTAAAGACTTTAAGGACTTTAAAGACTTTAAGGACTTTAAGGACGTTAAGGACTTTAAGGAGATTTGGTAGTTTTGGTCTTTTTTAATTTAAATTGATTTTATGTTTGCTTATAATTATAGTCGGCGCAACACCCGCGGTGTCAAGGTCGGCAATATGGAAATAGGGGGCGCCGCCCCGATTTTGGTGCAGTCGATGACCAACACTTCGACGCTCGATACAGATGGGTCGGCGCAACAGGCCATGGCTATCGCCGAAGCCGGAGGTGAACTCGTGAGACTCACAACTCAGGGGGTGCGCGAAGCTGCCAATCTTCAGGCCATCAAGGATCGTCTGAAGGAGCTTGGCTGTGATGTGCCGCTATCGGCCGACGTGCATTTTAATCCGCAGGCAGCCTTCGAAGCTGCCCTACATGCCGACAAGGTGCGCATCAACCCGGGCAACTTCGTCGATGCTGCCCGCACATTCAAGAAGTTGGAGTTTACCGATGCTGAATATGCCGAGGAGATAGACCGCATAAGGCGTAGCCTTGTGCCGTTCCTGCAACTATGCAAGGAGAATGGCGTCAGCATACGCTTGGGAGTGAATCATGGTTCCCTCTCCGACCGCATCATGAGCCGGTATGGCGACACACCGGCCGGAATGGTGGAGTCTGTGATGGAGTATCTGCGCATAGCCCGTGAGAATGACTTTAACGATATCGTAATTTCTATAAAATCGTCAAACACGGTGGTGATGGTCAATACGGTGCGCCTGCTCGTGCAGACAATGAAGGAGGAGGGGATGGACTATCCGGTGCATATCGGCGTGACAGAGGCCGGAGATGCTGAAGATGGCCGTATCAAGAGTGCCGTAGGAATCGGTGCGTTGCTCCACGAAGGCATAGGAGACACCATCAGGGTTTCGCTCAGCGAGCCCCCGGAAAACGAAATACCGGTGGCGATGATGCTGCGCGATCATGTGACACGACGCGCATCTGCCCCGCTTGTGAAAATGCCGGCGGAAGTGAAGCCCGGAGAGGCCCGCAGCTATGCACAACATGGTCTTCCCTCCAAGACCATGCACATAGACAATGCCATGCAGATAGGCCAATTAGCTGCTGATATAGACAGCTATGTGGCCAACGGTGGAATACAGCCTATCACGATGGAGATAGCCTACGACGTGACAGATCTTGACGAACTGCGCATCAAGGCCGGCGCGGACTTCGGCGCACTGCTGCTCTCGGGCTATGGTTCGGACATCAGGATTGTGGATCCATGTTTTGACCAACCTACTCTCGACAGGCTTCGCCTCGACATACTCCAGGCAGCCCGTAGACACTTCTATAAGACTGAATTTATCTCATGCCCGAGTTGCGGACGCACTCTGTTTGACCTGCAGAGCACCTTGCAGGAGGTTAAAAAAGCTGTGTCGGAGTTGGGCATTGAGGGCTTGAAAATCGGAGTGATGGGATGTATCGTGAATGGTCCCGGCGAGATGGCAGATGCTGATTACGGCTACGTGGGGGCAGGTCCGGGCCGAGTGAGCATCTATAAGGGGAAGGAGCTAAAGATTAAGAATATACCTACCGAAGAGGCATTGCCTGCGCTTATTAATCTTATCAAAAGCGACCGGTAATTGCTTAGCCAGCTAATCAGACTAATAGGACTAATAGGACTAATAGGACTGATAGGGCCAATAGGACTAATAGGGCTACTAATAGGGCTACTAATAGGGCTAATAGGGCTAATAAGCCTAATAAGCCTAATAAAACCTTCAAATCAAGTCGGTCTTATTAGGCTTATTAGCCCTATTAGGCTTATTTGTCTTATTAGCCCTATTAGGCTTATTAGGCTTATTAGGCCTATTGGGCTTATCAGTCCTATTGGTCCTATCAGGCTTTTAGAGGGTCCACTCTGCGCCGTTCTTGGTGTCTTTTACTGCGAAACCGAGGGTGGCGAGCTTGTCGCGAATCAGGTCGGATGTGCTCCAGTCTTTGTTGGCTTTGGCGTTGGCACGGATTTCCAACAGCAGGTCTACCGCTCCTTCGTAAGGTTTCAGATTGGCCGCAGCTGATGCATCCGCACCTAAGCGCAGTCCGAGTATGTCGGTGGCAATAGTCTGGAAGAGGTCTTTGAGCTTGTCGATATCAGCTTGCGAAAGCTTTGTGTCGCCATCGGTAGCCGCATTGATAATCTTCGAGGCCTCAAAGAGATACGATATGGCAATCGGGGTGTTAAGATCATCGTCGAGGGCTTCGAGACTCTTGGCCATCAAGTCAGGCAACTGCACGTTTGACTCACCTGAAGCCTTAAGGTTTTGCAGGCGGCCATATGCATCCTGAAGTTTCTGAAGTCCTTTCTCGGCGTTGCGCAGCGCATCGTTGCTGAAGTCTACGGTGCTGCGATATTGCGCCATGAGGATGAAGAAACGTATCACCATCGGCGAGTAGGGCTGTTCAAGAAGCGGGTGGTCACCCTTGAAAAACTGTTCGAGGGTGATGAAATTATTGTAGCTCTTGCCCATCTTCTTGCCGTCGATGGTAATCATGTTGTTGTGAAGCCAAAAGCGCACGGCATCATGACCTTGGGCTGCTACCGATTGGGCAATCTCACACTCGTGGTGGGGGAACATGAGGTCCATGCCACCTCCATGAATGTCGAATGTATCGCCGAGATATTTGCGTCCCATGGTGGAACACTCAAGGTGCCATCCGGGGAAACCCTCGCTCCAAGGTGAAGGCCAGTGCATGATGTGCTCGGGAGCCGCTTTCTTCCAAAGAGCGAAATCGATGGGATTGCGCTTCTCCTGCTGACCGTCGAGTTCACGGGTGGTGTTGAGGAGTTCCTCGATGTTTCTGCCCGACAGTTTGCCGTAGTGATGATCGGCGTTATATTTCGCCACATCGAAATATACGGAACCGCAGCTCTCGTAAGCGTAGCCGGCATCGAGAATCTTCTTGATATACTCAATCTGCTCTATGATATGGCCGGAGGCATGGGGCTCTATAGATGGCGGGAGCACGTTGAGAGCTTCCATGTCGCGATGGTAGCGGTTGAGATAATACTGCACCACCTCCATCGGTTCGAGCTGCTCGAGGCGCGCCTTCTTGGCAATCTTGTCCTCACCCTCGTCGGCGTCATGCTCGAGATGGCCTACGTCGGTGATGTTGCGCACGTAGCGCACCTTATATCCGAGCCAAGAGAGGTAACGAAACAGGATGTCGAAAGTGATGGCGGGACGCGCATGACCAAGATGCGCGTCGCCATAGACTGTAGGGCCGCACACATACATGCCCACATGCCCCGGCTGAATCGGGGCAAAGGGCTGCTTGATGCGCGACAACGTGTTATAGAGCATCAGCCCATTGGGCTTAACGTGTGCGTCACTCATCTGGGCAGGTGATTAGTTGTTGCCTACCTTGCCCGGACGGGGATTGATCTCGCCAAACTGAGCTTCATACTTCTGCACATTGTCAGAGAGAGCGAAGAGAAGCTTCTTGGCGTTTTCGGGGCTCATGATGACACGGCTAACCACGGGAGCCTGGGGCATGCCGGGAGCTGCGAAGATGAAATCGATAAGGAACTCGCTTGCGCTGTGGCCAATCATAGCGAGGTTAGTGTACTTGCCGTCGGCCACTTCGGGACGGAGCTGGATCTGGAGCTGGTTTTCCTTGTTGTTATTTTCCATTTCTGTGAATATTTTAGTTACAGTTGATTAAAAATTGAACCGGCGTGACACTTCAGCGGAGACCTTATGAGACTTGCTCTTGGTCTTGATGTCTGCCGAATCTTGAATGCGAAGTTACGCATTTTATATTGAAATAGCAAATTCCGTGCCAAATGCCAAATATAGATTTAACAGGAATTAGTTCTATTTATAAAGATTTGTATTGGTTATAAAGATTTGTATTGGCTATGGATTTGAGATTTGGCCGTCGGCCATTGTTATGACGCGGTTGGCAATCTCGTTCATGCCGAGGTCATGGGTCACAATGACGAATGTCTGGCCGAGTTCGGCGCTGAGCTTCGCTATCAGGTCGCGTATTTCATCGCGATTGCGCGAGTCGAGGCTTCCGGTGGGTTCGTCAGCAAAAAGCACCCTCGGCTCATTGATGAGGGCACGCGCAATGGCCGTGCGCTGACACTCGCCACCCGAGAGCTCGCCGGGGCGATGACGCAGACGGTCGCCAAGTCCGAGCATGCCGAGCAGCTCGGAAGCACGCTTCATTGCCGCCGAACGAGACATGCCTCCTATCATGGCCGGCATAGCCACATTTTCCAGGGCCGAGAACTCCGGCAACAACCTGTGAAACTGAAATATGAAGCCGATGTGATGATTGCGGAACTCAGAGAGTTTCTTGTCGGATAGCGAGGAGACCTCCACGCCATCGTATACTACCGCGCCCGAATCGGGACGGTCGAGCGTGCCGGCAATCTGGAGCAGCGTGGTCTTGCCCGCACCGCTGGGGCCGATGATGGTCACTATCTCGTTTTGCCCCACTGTGAGGTCTACGTTGCGCAACACTTGCAGGTTGCCAAACGACTTGCATATTTGTCTTAATTCAATCACCGCACTTTAAGTGTTAAGTATGAAGTTGTTTAAACTAATTTACGAAAGTTAAAAATGAAATTATAAGCCTTTCTTTTATTAATTTAAGTTTCGCAAGTATAAGATTGATGAGATAAGGGTATAAA